>JADFNR010000090.1 GCA_022563275.1 Chloroflexota bacterium
ACGGTCAGTGAGATGGTCCCTTGTTCGGTGAACTTGGAGGCGTTATCGATCAGATTGAAAAGGCATTGCTTTATTTTTGTGGTATCAGCGTGGATCGAGCCCACCGAGTCGGGGCAGTCTATTTCCAACACGTTGGAGTTCTTTTCCACCAGAGTCTGCGTGGTGGTTACCACGTCTTGGACCATGGGCTGGACAGGGAAGGTCTCCAAGTAGATGTCCATGGTCCCGGCCTCAATCTTGGAGATGTCTAGAACATAGTTAACCAGACTCAGCAGGTGCTTCCCTGCTCCATTGATCCGCTCTAGGTCCTCTTTAAATTCTTCGTTGTCCGAGTCCTCGGCTTCTTCCTTGAGCATCTCGCTGTAGCCGATGATAGCGTTCAGAGGGGTGCGCAGATTGTGGCTCATGTTGGCCAGGAAATGCCTCAGGGTCTCGTTGGCTTCTTCGGCATCCGCGCGCGCCCGTTCCGCCTCGTCCAGGAGCCTGGCCTTGTCCAATGCCAACGCCGCCTGGTCTGCGAAGGCGGTGAGCAGAGAGACTTCGTCTTCGGTGAATTGTCTAATTTGTTGGTCTAACAAGGCGAGCGTGCCAATGGACCGGTCATTGGCCACTAAAGGAATTGCGACTCCACCATGTAACCCATGCTTTTGGATTAAGGCTCGTGTCTCGGGGAACAACCCGTCATCTTGTGTAATATCAGGGTTAGTTTTAGGTTCCTTGCCATCCAGTACTCTCCCTAACAAGCTCCCTTCACCCATCGGCATCAGTTGAACGCTCTCAGTAGCATACGCAGTCGCGGCTTCGGTTGCAGCTGCCATCACCATAACGTCGCCGTCCAATATCCGAATGAAGGCGGCGGGTGTGCCGACGAGCCTGGCAGCCTCATTCACAATCAGATCTAGAATCTCGTCCGTGTCGTCGGCCGCAGCCACCTTCTTGGACACCTCTTGAAGCGCCAGTGAGCGTTCTCGCTCCCGCTCCAGTTCTTCCAATAACTGCTTCTTGGTTTTTCGCTGGTCGTTCATGCGGTATCTGCCTAGAAAGTTGCCGGTATTATGACACGATTCAGTAAAGGATGGTGACACTCCGTTATTCCCTGGTTGGAGGGTAACTGAAAATCGTTCCAGGCAATCAGCTCACGCGCCCTAGGATGAAATTAATCAACAAAATATGGGGCCAAGCCTACCATTCTTCCTACCCACGCGCGGGGCGAACGGCTTTTCACGCCTACGCAGGCAGGTAGTCGTAGTTAGGAACAAAGCTAGAAAAATAAATTGACCCTGTGTAAGTAGGGTGTATATTCTCTCCCAAACCCATCTTTAGGGTAGGAAGTGATCCCACGACGCAGTGTCATATTATTTTCGTCGCGCCCCTTGATTTTATGTCGGACAAGAAATAAAGTAACAGCATGAAGCGTGTCGGCCGCCCCGCCACCGGACACCAGCCGAGGTTGTCCATACGCATGGAACCGTCGATGCTAAAACTCGCGGCCCAAGTGGCAAAGGCGAACGGTCAGACGGTTGGAAAATGGCTTGAAGAAGCGATACGCGAGAAGATAGAGCACGAGAAGGAGGAAGAAGATGTCACGAAGGCAGATTGCTAAGGAACTGGACATATCACCGGCGTACCTGTCTTACATGGTCAATGGGAAGCGGCCTTGGCGGAAGGATTTGTACCAGCGTTACATGGGAGTTGTTAACACTTTTGTTAACAGTGAGGCAGAGGGTACTAGCGATCAAACAGAGAGACCGCCACGATTGACGGCCTCTTTAGGCTCGATTGAAGTTGGTGCCGGGAGAGGGACTCGAACCCACACACCCGTTAAGGTAGCGGATTTTAAGTCCGCCGCGTCTGCCATTCCGCCATCCCGGCTTTTTAGGCTGGGGTTACACCGGCTCAACCTTCAGGGTGTTTTAGGTTTGGGGAGGGGTCAGGAGAGAGGGGAGGGAGTATAAATCTGGAGGCGACGGGCGGATTCGAACCGCCGGATAGAGGTTTTGCAGACCTCCGCCTTAACCACTTGGCTACGTCGCCCCGAAACGCTGGACGGCCAGACTTTCTAAGCTATGGTGCCGAGGGTGGGACTTGAACCCACACGAGCTTACGCCCACGGCCCCCTCAAGACCGCGTGTCTACCAGTTCCACCACCTCGGCCTAGCCGTGCGCGCCGGTATTATATCACCTCTTAGGCATGGCGGCACCCGTAATCAAGCCTGGGAACGCGCCTGGACTGATGCGGCGAGCACCTCGGTGACCCAACCCCTATAATGGACCCATGTCCCGGGAACCACGGCGCAAACAGGTGAGTCTCAGGGTTTTCGACAACGAGCCCACGGCCCGGATGGCGGAGCAACGACTTAAGCTGGAAGGAATACCCTGCCTCATTCGTTCGTTGCGCGGCGGTCCCGGCCTCTGGGGATCGGCCTACAATCTGCCCCACGACCTGCTGGTATATGAGGGCGACGAGATGCGGGCCCGAGAGGTGCTGGAATATGTGCCCCAAGAGATACTGGAACGGGAACGAGAGCAGGAAGGCGAAAGGCCATCGACGCTCATGCCCCAGTGGATGATCACTCTGACCATCGTGGCGGTCGCCGCATTCATAGCCCTGACGGTGGTGATCGCGAACCGGGCGGTCCGTTAACCGCATCTCATACATGCCCCTCAGGCGGTCCGTTGTTCCATCGGGGTCCCAGATTGCGATATCTAAAAACCTCGTAGGTGTTATCCATGCAGAGATTACCTCTAGAAGCCGTGCGCGCCATCACCTTCGACATGTACGGCACATTGCTGGACCTGGTGGCCACCTTCGGCGCGGGATTCGACGATTTTCTAAAGGCCAAGGGTTATCCCGGCAGCGCCGAAGATGTGGTGCAGGCCTGGGAGGCCGCCTACCTCCACGAGAGCAACGTGGATTCCTTGCTGGGACGCCCCCGCACTCCCTTTGAGACCGTCCGCAGAGTGACCCTCAGCCAGCTTTTCTTCAAACTCAAGATCTCCCACACCCAGGACGACATCGAGCAACTGGTCACCACCAAGGCCACTCCGACCCTCTTTCCCGACGTGAAAGAGCACCTGACGCGGTTGCAGGGAAGATATAATATGTCGGTCCTCTCCAACGGAGACTTGGAGTCCCTGGACCGCGCGGTAAGCGGGCTGGGCATACCCGTTGACCGGGCCATCTCCGCCGAGCAGGCGGGCTATTACAAGCCCCACGCTGGTGTTTACCAGCATGCCATCAAAGAGCTTGGACTGCCCGGTGAGCAGGTGCTCCACGTTGCCGCCCACGCTTGGGATATACGTGGGGCCAGGGCGGCAGGCATGGCCGGGGCCTACATAAACCGCTACGGCGTACCCTATATCGACTCCGACGGCTCCCAAGCTGACCTGGAAGTTCCGGGCTTGGCGGAGCTGGCCGACCGGCTGACTTAGACCGATACACCCTGATGACCGGGTGCGGCTGGGGGTTTGGGCGGGCGGCCGGGCCGATGGCCGGGCGTCCCGAACGTGAGGAGGAAGCAGTGTCTACAAGGTTGGGCATCGAATTGGTCGTGGAGCCAGCGTTCACCGCCAAGGCCTACCGCGCCCGGAATATAGTCTGCGGGCAATACGCATCGTGGGCGGCCGAGATGCACATGCTGTGTATGAGCGTGGTCAGCTATTTCCAGTGCTCAGACTCGGTGCTGGACCATCTGGCCCACGGCGCCGGCCGCTTGGCCGAAGCGAGCCGGCAACGCAGCCCCCGGTTTTCCATCAATTGCCGCGGCGTGGCCGACGGACGAAACGCCGTTGGTGGCGGCGGGAACGGGGAGCGCAACAACGTATATCTGGACTTTCAGCAGACCGACCCCAATCATCCTTTGGCGATACTCCACCGCGATACCGTGACCATGCTGGAGGAACTGCCCGGCGCGGCCCTGCCGCCGGAGAGTGGCGGTTTCCACCCCAAGATCAACCTCTTGGAGTACGCCAACCTCCCTCCCGCCATCATGGCTGACGCCTCCGACTTCGCCAAGGGCGTGGCCATCGACGTGGGAGTGCCGTCGGTTGCCCGGGCCTGGCGGCTGGTGCTGCTGCGTTATCACTCGGAGGCTGCCGGCGACGACTGGGGCCACGGCAGTTGGGCGTCCGACCTGCGTTGGGAGCATCTGTCTAGCTACGTTCTTTAGGTTAGGACCGGCGCCAATCCCTTCCCCATCGCAAGGGGGAAGGTTAGGTCCCCCGATATATCGGGGAGACTCTCGATAAAATCGGAGATGGGGGCGCCCTACTCGCCCATGGAAATTGCTGGCCGGAAATCCCCCTAAATCCCCCTTTATGAAAGGGGGACTTGGACCTTCCCTCCCGATTCAGATCGGGAGAAGACTTGGACCTTCCCCCTTTTGTAAAGGGGGACCGAGGGGGATTTCGCCCCTACGCTGGCGGCCGGTCAGGCCCTGGGTTATCATGCTCTCAATCCGTGGGTCCGGGCCAAAAAAGTACCCGTTTCGTGAGAGGAGACCAGGTGATGAAGACCACTGCCAAGCTACGCCAGATGCTAAATTCCGGCCGTATGACCGTTGCGCCTTTCGTGCTCAACGCCTTCCACGCAAAGATCGCCGAGTCGGTGGGATTTCAGGCCGTTTACATGACTGGGGCCGGCACCGCCGCCGAGCGGGGCTTCCCCGACGTCGGCCTGCTCACCATGACCGAGATGGTGTCCAACGCCAAGTACATCGCCGGAGCGGTGGACATCCCAGTGATCTGCGACGCCGACACCGGCTACGGCAACCCGCTGAACGTCCAGCGCACCATCCGTGAATACGAGGCGGCGGGAGTGGCCGGCGTCCATGTTGAAGACCAGGTATTCCCAAAGAAATGCGGCTTCTTCGCCGGCAAACAGGTTATTCCCCAAGAAGAGGCGGTACAGAAGATAAAGGCCGCCTTGGACGCCCGGACCGACCCGGATTTCGTGGTCATCGCCCGGTGCGACGCCTACGCCGTCACCGGCTGGGAGGACACCATCGAGCGCTCCCACGCCTACATCGAGGCGGGCGCGGACCTGGTGTTCGTTGACGGCATCAAGAGCCAAGAAGACATCCAGAACTACGCCAGGGACATGGCCGGCCTGCCCCGGATGTACAACGGTGACCTGGCCAACACCAAGGATATGGACGCATTGGGCTACAAACTAATGATCTGCGGCAGCACCATCTGGCTCATCTACAAGCAGCTCAAGGATTCCTTCACCGAACTTATGGAGGAAGGGGCCGTTAACCCGGACCGTTACGGCACTCGCTGGGACGTGGCCGGGCTGATGGGCCTGGACGATATCTACGAGTTGGAGCAGAAATACGGGGTGACCGAGGCGCCCGTGGCCTAGACCGATACGGTGTGCTAGTATGCCCCAGACTCCAAAGCTACTAACGTTTGGGGGTAATATGGCCCGTTATCTAGTTCAGGCAAATTACACACAGCAGGGTATAGCCGGGTTGGTCTCCAGCCCCGAAGACCGATCGGGCGTACTCGATTCCTTGGTGGAAGGCGCAGGCGGCAAAGTCATTAGCTTCGATTATTGCTTCGGTGAATTCGACGTTGTGTTTATCTTGGAATTGCCCGACGATACCGCGATGGCGAGTTTGTCTATGGCTTTGGGAGCCTCAGGCGCAGTCGCAAACCTCCGCACCACCGTGTTGATTCCGGCTGCCGACGGGTTCGCAGCGGCCCAAAAAGCCAAAGAGATCACCTATCGCCCGCCCGGCCAGTAGCCACCTCTGCTGGAATGCCGGGAATGATTTCCTCTCCCACGCAACAGAGAGGGTTAGGTTTCCGATGCATCGGGGAGACTTCCCGGCGGAGCCGAAGACGCTCGATGGAATCGGCGCTCGACCTTGCCGGAGGTGAGGGGAACGACTATGAACAAGTCATCCGCCACCAATCAGATGCGTTTGCGTGGATTCCGGCCTCCGCCGGAATGACGAACGTGGCGTAGGGGTTGGCTTCAGACAACCATTCCCCGTAGGCGCGGGTTTCCAACCCGCCTAGCTTCGCGTGAGACGGTCTCTGCGTGGATTCCCCTTCCGCGGCAGTCCGGAATGACTGGGCCCACCCTAATCGGGAATCAGGGTCATGACCTCGCGAGAGAACCGCTCCATGTTTTCCTGGAGCTCGGGCACGGTCGCGCCCTGGAAGCCGATGATGAAGTTGGACACGCCCAGGTCTTGGTATTGGCGCAGGTCGGCCGCTATCTGCTCGGGCCTCCCCTGCATCAAGGGACGGTTGCTGCCGGCGGAGTCGTTGAAGACGATACCGGTGCTGAAGGTCAGCGACACCGCGTCCTCGGGCCGTCCGGCTTCTACCGTCAGTTTTCGCAACCGGGCGATCTTGCCGGCCAGTTCTTCGGGTTCCAGGATCGCGGGTGGACGCAGTCCGATGGGCATCCAGCCGTCGCCGTATTTGGCGGCCCGGCGGATGGCTGGGCCGGTATGCCCGCCGATCCAGATGGGCGGGTGGGGTTTCTGAACCGGCTTGGGCTCGAACCCGGTATCGGAGATCTGGTAATACTTGCCCTGGAAGGACGGGTCATCCTTGGTCCACAGTTCCTTGTAAAGCTGCAGGTATTCGTCGGTGACCGCCCCGCGTTCCTTGTAGGTGTCCAGTCCCAAGGCCAGGAATTCTTCTTCCATCCAGCCAACGCCCACGCCCAGGATCAACCGGCCGCCGGACAGAACGTCCAGGGTGGACAGTATCTTGGCCGTGAGCACCGGGTTGCGGTAGGGGATGATCAGAACGTGGGTGCCCAGCCGCACCCGCTGGGTGCAGCCGGCGATGAAATTCAGGGCCGCCAGCGGTTCGTAATACGGTTCATCGGGCCGGAAGGTGGCGACGCCGTCGGCGGCGTAGGGGTAGAAGGAGGCTACTTTCTTGGGCAGTATGATGTGGTCGCTGACCCACACATGGTCGTAGCCCAGGTCTTCGGCCCGTTGGGCCACGCTGCGGAGTTGGTCCGGGCCGGCCATCTCGCCCCGGCTGGGCAATGAGGTGCCAAAGGTGACTGCCATCAAGGTCCTCCATTCACTGCCTGGATTAACGTTGGGGGCAGTGTAGCAGACCTGAAATGTAATGGCCTAATGACGCAGGGGCATCCCGATTCCATCCGGGCCGTGCCCCTCTAGTTGCGCTTCTTCTTGACCACGTAGGTGCCGGCGAAGTGGTCATGCAGGCCGCGGTCCTTCGGGTCGCGCACTATCCACAAGTAACCCAGTAGAAGGACTGTACCGCTAGCGTAACCAGCGATAGAGAAGATCAGCGAGAACGCCCCGGCGAGCAGCAGCATGCTGGGCACCGATTTGGCGACGACTTCCCGGAGAATGACCCGGCGGAGACCGGGAATGGTGCCGTTGTCGTCCACCACAAGGAGTCCCAAAAGCCTTTTTCCGGGGGTCTGGCCTATCTTGTAGGTGAATCCCACATAGTATGGAATGGTGATCAAGAGGCCCAAGGCGGGAATTTCAACGATCGCGAAGAGAACTGTGCCTCCCGCCAAAATGATCAAGTTATCTATTATGAACGCGAAGAACCGAGGCAAGAATCCAGGGTATTGGGAGGCTTCACCGACGCCCTCTTGGTCAGCGCCGCAATTGGGACAGAATTCCACACCCTGCCGGATCCGGGCCCCGCACCGAGGGCAGGGCAAGGTGGCGGCAGGCTTTGGCCACGGGCCGGTGGGCCGGCCGGGAAGACTGACGGAGTCTTGTTCGCCCTGCCCGTCCGATTCAATGGCCGGGCAAAGCGCACAGGACCTTGTTGATGGGTAATAATGCTCCCGGCAAAGGGGCGTAACGCCGCATTTGGTGCAGTGAAGAGCCTCTTCCCGGGCCACCGGAACCCCGCAGGACCGGCAATACGGGATATAGTCGCCCCCAAGCTCGTAGGAGTCGTGTTCAGGCTGTATGGCGGCGCCGCATTGAACGCATGCCGTGCCGCCGGGGACAACTGCTACTCCGCAGTTTCCGCAGAACTGGGTTCCGGACGATTCGCTGGGGTCTCTTTCCGCCATCGGCCTTCCTACGTCAAGATACTTCTGAAGCTCTGGTGAAGCTCTGGCCGCACACGACGCAGGACCTCGCTCATAGACTACTACGAATCCCGGATTTCGGATGCATCGGGACCCCGGACGGGAATGAGATCGGTTGTACCGCCTGATTCAGGTGTGCTAGTCTGGAAATCCAGAGAGCTTTCGGGGAGCATTAAGAGATGCCGGAAAAAGTGGTCGTCGCCATGAGCGGAGGGGTGGATTCTTCCGTTGCCGCTCTGCTGCTGCAGCAGCAGGGCTACGATGTTGTGGGCGTCACCATGAAGCTCTATAACCTGGACGGCGAGGACCTCCCACCCAATTATCAGGGTTGCTGCACGCTGGACGACGTTGAAGACGCCCGCTCCGTTTGCCGCCGTCTGGGCATACCCCACTACGTATTGAACACCCAACGGGAATTCCAGTCTCAGGTGGTGGACTACTTCACCTCCGAGTACCAGCTGGGCCGGACGCCCCATCCCTGTATCGCCTGCAACGACAAGATCAAGTTTGGCCACCTGATGGAACGGGCCGCCGCCCTGGAGGCCGACTACGTCGCCACGGGCCACTACGCCCGCATCGAGCGCGGACCCGATGGCATGGTGCTGAAGAAGGCCGTCGATCCGTCCAAGGACCAGTCGTATGTTCTATTCGGCATGGGACAGGAACAGTTGGCCCGTACGCTGATGCCGGTGGGAGTCTATCCCAAGAGCGAGATCCGGCGGATGGCCGAGGACGCCGGACTGCTGATCGCGGCCAAGCCCGACAGCCAAGATATCTGCTTCATCCCTTCGGGGGATTACAAGTCCTTCCTCAAGCAGCGGTTGACCACGGTTCCCGGCGACATCGTTGAGCTTGATGGGACGGTGGTGGGCCGGCACGAGGGCATCGAATACTTCACCATCGGACAACGGCGCGGCCTGGGCATCGCCCAAGGAGAGCCCCGGTTCGTAGTGCGGATCGAGCCTGAGTCCCGCCGGGTGGTCATTGGGCCGGAAGAGGTCCTGATGCGGGATGAGATGCGGTTGTCAGCCGTTAACTATCCCTTGGGGACCGCGCCCCAGGGGCCGGTGGACGTCACGGTCAAGATCCGTTACAAGTCAAACGAGGCCGCGGCGGTGCTGTACCCCAGCGGCGATGGCGCGATTATCCGGTTTGCGCGGCCCCAGAGGTCGGTAACCCCGGGCCAGGCCGCGGTATTCTATCAAGGTGATGTGCTGTTGGGCGGTGGGACCATCGAACCGGGTGTGAGATCCGGCATGCCAGAGGACCAGCCCGCGGCAACTGCCTAGCGTTTAGCGAGGTGGCTGATGCCGGACCTTTCCCTGGAAACTGGTATCCACAGGCGCGGTGTCAAGTTCGTCGCCGGGGTCGATGAGGCGGGACGAGGCCCCCTGGCCGGACCGGTGGTCGCGGCGGCCGTGATACTTCCCCCCGATCTGACCGGCTCTGAGCCCTGGCTCCAGTTTCTGGACGATTCCAAAAAGTTGTCTCATGCCCAGCGGGAACGCGCCGTCGATGTGGTCCACGAGCACGCCCTGGCCGTCGGCGTGGGGATGGTTAGCCCCGAAGACATCGACATCATGGGCATCGGCCGGGCCGCCCTGGCCGCCATGCTCCGGGCCGTGGAACAGCTTCCCTTGAAGCCTGGGCACCTGCTCTTGGACTTCATCCACGTCCGGAAATGCCCCTACACCTACGACACCATCGTCAAGGGGGACAGCCGCAGCTACTCCATCGCCGCCGCCTCCAATGTGGCCAAGGTCACCCGGGACCGGCTGATGGTGGAGGCCGAGGAGACCTACCCCGGCTACCACTTCGCCAGGCACAAGGGTTACCCCACCAAGGCCCATTTCCAGCGGCTGAATGAGCTGGGCCCCTGCCCCATCCACCGCCGGTCATTTGCTCCGGTGGCCCAGGCCAGTATGTTTTTTCACGGTCAAGACTGAACTTGGCCACGCCTCGAGGCCGGCTGGGCCGATGGGGAGAGGAGCATGCCCGCCGCTACCTGGAGGGCAAAGGCTACACGGTGTCGGAGACCAACTACCGCAGCCGCTGGGGTGAGGTCGATATCGTTTCCCGCTTGGGCGAGGAATTGGTCTTTGTCGAGGTCAAGACCCGCCGGGGCATCGCATTCGGCACACCGGAAGAATCAATCACCGCCGCCAAGTCCCAACGCCTGATCGCAACGGCACAGGACTACTTGCAAAAAAACGGTCTGGAGCAGTCTCGATGGCGCATCGACCTGATAAGCATCCACCTGGATGAGACAGGTAAGCTGCTGGAGGTGAACCACCTGGAGAATGCGGTGGGAGAATGAGGGGAGTCTCGAATGGAAACGGGCTGATGGCCAAGACTGCTAAAAAGGACCTCCGCCGATACGGACCGACCACAGGACCATGATCACCAACGCGGTCAAGAAAAATGACAGAATCATGCAGCCCCATCGTGCGTTCACAGAAGCAACCTATGTTTCAATCGCCAGGTAACCACGTTCAGCGATCGGAGCCCTGTTCGCCACCGGAGGTATCCGCCCCAACGCAGTTAGTCAGGGCGGCCATGTGGCCGGCGCCGAAGCCGTTGTCGATGTTGACCACCGCCACGCCTGGGGCGCAGCTATTCAGCATGCTGAGCAGTGGGGCCAGGCCGTCGAAGCTGGCGCCGTAGCCGGTGCTGGTGGGCACCGCGATCACCGGGACCGAAACCAGACCCGCGACCACCCCCACCAGGGCGGCATCCATGCCCGCCACCACCACCAGCACCCGCGCTTTCCGCAGCTCCGGTAACTGGTCCAGCAGCCGGTGCAGACCGGCCACCCCAACGTCGCTCACCATGGTGACATCGTTGCCCATGAGCGACGCCGTCAGCGCCGCTTCTTCGGCCACGGGCAGGTCGGCGGTGCCGGCGGTCACCACGGTTATGCCCTCTTTCAGGGGCGTTGCCTGGGGTTCGGGGACCACGATGGCCTTGGGCAGTTGGTGAAACTCGGCTTCGGGCGTGTCTTGGAGCACCGCTTGGTAGGTTTCCTGGTCCGATTTCGTCACCAACACCGGATGGCCCCGTCCCTTCATCGCGCTGACGATCATGGCCACCTGTTCCGGCGTCTTGCCCTTGCCAAAGATGACCTCGGGCCAGCCGGTCCGCAGGGCCCGGTGGTGGTCCAACTTGGCGAACCCGATGTCTTGGTACGGCAGGTCGCGCAACTGCTCGATGGCGGCATCCACGGACTCGCCGTTCTCTTTGAACCTGAGCAGAAGCTCCCGCAAACGTTCTTCTTGGATGTTGTTCCTCCTCGGTGGGGGCGCCGTCGCCTAGAGCAGTTGCCGCCTGGCCTGTTCGGCCACTAATTGGTAGACCTCTTGGAAAGGCCTCCCAGTTTCCAGGGCGATCCGGCGGACCTCGTCGGGCTCCGGGGCTGCGCTGACAGCAGTACCGTCTAGGATCTTGATCTTTACGCTTATCGTACCCAGGTCGGTTTCCACTTTGACCATCTGCCGGTCCGCCACATACCGGTCAACCAAGCGGGTGCGGATGCCAAGGGTGGGGGTCTCGCGCAGGATCACTTCTGACGCCTCCCGCTCCTTGTCTCTGGGCACCAGGGCTGAAAGTATGGCGCCCGGCCGGTTCTTCTTCATCTGGATGGGCGTGGTCCAGACATCCAGGGCGCCGATGGCGAACAGCCTTTCTTGGGTGTAGCCCAGCACCAGGCCGGACACATCGTCCAGATTGGTTTCCAACAGGACAACCTGGTCTGATCGCGCCCCAGGCCCTGCCTCGGCCGGTGCACCTTCGGTTTGGGGCGTCTCGCCCAGCCAGACCCGCAGCGCGTTGGAAAACTCGGCCGGGTCCTTGGTCCCTAGTCCGATGCCGACGCGGTCCACGGTGAAAGCGGGTCGGCCGAAGGCGGCCAATGTGGTGATCAGGGCCGCTCCCGTGGGCGTGGTGAGTTCACCGGCCTTGTCGTACATCGGGTTGTCGCCCACCACCGGCGCACCCGCGGCTGCGATGAGCTCCAAAGTGGCGGGAGCCGGGTTTGAATATCCGCCCGCCCGGCGTGGGGGACTGGCGTTCCCGAGGACCAGCGGCGCGGAGTGGATCTCCGCCACTTCCAGGTATTCAAATCCGATGGCGGAACCGACCACATCGACCAGGGTGTCCACGCTGCCCAGTTCTTCCAGTTCCAAGAGGTCCTGGGTTTCGCCGTGGACCCGGCATTCGGCCGTCCACAACGCCTTCAAGACCTCACAGGACCGGTCGATCACGGGCTTTGGCAGGCTGCTGCCCTCGACGGTTTCCAGCAACTGCTTTGGCGAGTAGCGGGTCTTGTCTTCCAAGTCGACTTTCAGGTAGGTCCCCCGCATCTCGCAGCGGGTCTCCTGGCGCGCCTCCAGCCGGTAGCCGCCGACGTTCAGCTTGCCAAGCTCGGCTTCCAGGTGTTCGATGGGCATGCCCAGGTCGGTCAGGGCGCCAAGCATCATGTCGCCGCTGGCGCCGCCGATGGGCTGGATATAGGCGATCCGCATGCTCAGGCCTTCAAAACAGTTTCCGTAAGATTGAGCTGGTCGTTCAGGCTGCCGGAGCGAAGCCCGGACATATCCAGAGACACCCACAGATAACCGATCTTCTTGATGGCCGCGACGATCTCCTTGCGGCGCTCGAAGGCGAAGTCAATCTCATCCTCGCCAACCTCGATGCGGCACAGGCGGTCGTGATGCCTGGCCCGGACCTCTTTGAGTCCCAAATCACGGAGATAGTCTTCGGCCTGCTCGATCTTCGATAAGTTTTCGGTGGTTACCGGCGTGCCGTAGGGGATGCGCGACGAGAGGCAGGGTTGGGCCGGCTTGTCCCAGATGGGGATGTCCAGGCTCTTGGCGATGGCGCGCACGTCGGCCTTAGCCAGGCCGGCCTCCACCATGGGGCTGCGGACCTGGTGCTCCGACGCCGCCACCATGCCGGGACGGTAGTCGCCGATGTCGTCGGTGTTGGTTCCGTTGACCACCCATTCGATGGATTCTTCTTCCGCCAGTTTGGTCAATTCCGTGTAGAGCTCGGTCTTGCAGAAATAGCAACGCTGGGGCGAATTGGCCACGTAACCTTCCTGGGCCATCTCGTTGGTGTGGATGATGCGGTGGGCGAACCCGAACTTTTCGGCCAGGCTTACCGCCACCTCCAGTTCCCGTTTGGCCAGGGCTGGGGAAACGGCGGTCACGGCCAGGGCCTTTGAGCCCAGCACCCGGTGGGCCGCGACGGCGACCAGCGTGCTATCGACTCCTCCTGAGAAGGCGACAACTACCGAGCCCATCTCCTGGAGTAGGTTTTCCAAGGCCGATAAACGCAGATTGGTTGGTGACGCCATATTTACCTCTGGGCACCGTGCGGAAGATGCATGCATCCGGTGTAAAGATGATATAGGTCACCAGGTCAGGGCGTCCACCATGGGCCATCTCACATCTGAGAGGGCTGGGGCCCGTTGGTTTCAGCTCAGGAAATCCGTGACCTCGCCGGCGAACACCTCGGCGCGTTCGATCATCAGCAGATGCCCTGCGTTGGGCAGGACCGATACCTGGGCGCCGGGAATCAGCTTGGCGAAGTCCTCGGCATAGACCGGGGGTATTATGCGGTCGTTCTCGCCCCACAGGACCAGGGTTGGGGCCTTGATGCGGTAGGCCCGGCGCTTCAGGCCCCGGTCGGGGATGGGCCAGAGGAACTTTCCGGCGGCGGTCAGGTCCTGCATCCGGTCGGCGGCCAGCTCGGCCTTCAAACGGGAGTTGGCCTCGAAGTCCGCGGGGGAAAGGCTCATGGAACTGGACGCCGAGGACCACAGGTTGCTTTGCAGGTCGTCGGCGGTCATGGCCAGCAGGTCGGCCGCCGGTTCCGAGTCGCGCCAGGTCCCGGCGGGCGCCGCCAGGACCAAACGGTCGACGTAGCTGGGCGACAGCGCGGCCATCTCGGCGGCGATCATGCCGCCCAGGCAATGGCCCACCACATGGGCCTTGGACACGCCCAAAGCGTCCAAGAGCTCAAACTGGTATAGAGTCAGGTCGGTTACGTCGTCCAGCTTCTCCAG
>JADFNR010000091.1 GCA_022563275.1 Chloroflexota bacterium
GTTCGACGGAGCTCACCACGAACGGTTGACCTTAGCGATTATCTCCAAAACCAGGGATGATTCTGACTCAGTCCGACTGGACCTGGTTCTCGGTGCGCACCGAGAGGCCATAGATCTTGATGAATCCCTCGGCCGAGCTGTGGTCGAACTCGTCCGCGCGGTCATAGGTCGCCAGGCCGTAGTTGTATAGGGACTTGGCCGCCTGACGTCCCACCACGGTACAGGTCCCTTTGTGCAGCCGCACCCGGATGTCGCCGGTAACGAACCGCTGGGTGCTCTGGACGTAGGCGTTCAGGTCGGCCCGGTGGGCGGTGAACCACAGGCCGTTATAGATCACGTCGGCGTATTCCTGGGCGATGCGGGCCTTGGTGCGGGCCTGGTCCTTGGTCAGGGTCATAGCCTCCAGCGCGGTATGGGCCGTGTGCAGCAGCGTGGCCGCCGGGCACTCGTAGATCTCCCGGGACTTGATGCCCACCAGACGGTTCTCCACGTGGTCGATACGCCCGATGCCGTGGCCGCCGGCCAGGGTGTTCAGGTGATTTATCAGGTCGGTCCCGGCCATGCTCTCGCCGTCCACCGCCGTGGGCACGCCGCACTGGAAATGAATCTCAACGTAGGCCGGCTCGTCCGGCGTGTCCGCCACCGGGCTGGTCCAGGCGTAAGCGTCTTCGGGAGGTTCCAACCAGGGGTCTTCCAGTTCTCCGGCCTCCACGCTCCGGCCCCACAGGTTCTCGTCGGTGGAGAACCGGCTGCTGTGGGCATCGATGGGCAGGTCGCGCGCTTGGCCGTATTCGATCTCGTCTTCCCGGCTCATGCCCCAGTCACGTATGGGAGCGATGACATCGATATCCGGCCCCAGGGCGGCGATGCCCACCTCCAGGCGAACCTGGTCGTTGCCCTTGCCGGTGCAGCCATGGGCGATGGCGTAGGCGTCATGCTGTCTCGCCGCTTCCACCAGGTAGCGGGCGATCAGAGGGCGTCCCAGGGCCGTGGCCAGCGGATACTGTTCCTCATAGATCGTCCCGGCCTGAAGTGACGGGAACAGGAACTCGTTGACCAGGGTTTCCTTGCCATCCACGGTCAGGGCCTCCACGGCGCCGATGCTCAGCGCCCGCTGGCGGATGGACTCCAGGTCCACCATGCCCAAGTCGACGGTCAGGGTGATTATGTCTGCGTCGTACTTCTCCTGCAGCCACGGGACCGCCACGGTGGTGTCCAACCCCCCGCTGTAGGCCAGCACGATTTTTTGTTTCGCCATTTTTTGTTAGGTCGCTCCCGGTATAGCGCAAGCACTAGTTCCTGATAGATTTGTTGCTAAACGCGACGCCCCCATCCTAACCTTCCCCCGAACGGGGGAAGGGACTTTTTCTCTCCCCCTCGAGGGGGAGAGTTAGAGTGGGGGAGAAATAGTGATCGTCAGTTTACCTCGTTCTAGATCGTCGCCAGGGCGTTGCCCAGGCGCTCCAACGCCTCATCGATCTCTTCCTTGGTGACAGTCAGGGGCGGCATGAAGCGGATGGTGGTGGGCCTGGGCGCGTTCAGCAGGACGCCGGCCTCGTTGGCGGCGGTCAGCACCTGGCCGGAGATCTCGCTCTCGAAGTCCATGGCCGCCAGCAGGCCTTTGCCGCGAATCTCCGAGACGAACGAGAAGCGGTCCTTCAGGTCGTTCAACCGGCCAAGCAGATAGGGCTCCATCTCCTTGGTCTTGGCGGGGATGTCGTTGTCGATGAGGAACTTGGTCCCCGCGTAGGCGGCGGCGGTGGTGAGCATGTTGCCGCCGAAGGTCGAGCCGTGGTCGCCGGGCACCAGGGCCATGCAGTGTTCCTTGGACAGGAACGCGCCGATGGGAACGCCGTAGCCCAGGCCCTTGGCCAGGGTCATGACGTCGGGCTCGATGCCGTATTCCTGGTATCCGAACAGGCTGCCCAAGCGGCCCATGCCGGTCTGCACTTCGTCCAGGATCAGCAGGATCCCCTGCTTGTCGCACCATTCCCGGACCCGCTTCAGGTAATCGTCGGCTGGGATCACCACGCCGGCCTCGCCCTGCACCGGCTCGATCATCACCGCCGCCGTCTGGTCGGTGGTGGCGTTCATGATCGCCTCAACGTCGTTGTAATCGACGTGGACGAACCCGGGCAGCAAGGGAGTGAAATTCGCCTGGTAGGCGGGCTGGCCGGTGGCGGCCAATGTGCCCA
Organism: Chloroflexota bacterium; assembly: GCA_022563275.1. Next base: position 2,196 of record JADFNR010000091.1, read on the forward strand.
TGGTGCGGCCGTGGAAGGAGTTCAGGGCCGTGATGATCTCAAAGGCGCCGTCGCGGTTCAGCTTGCCGTAACGCCGGGCCAGCTTCATGGCCCCTTCGTTAGCCTCGGCCCCGCTGTTGCCGAAGAAGACCAGGTCCAGGGCGCTGTTCTCGATCAGGGTCTCGGCAAGTTGAAGTTGGGGCACGCTGTAGAACTGGTTGGAGACCTGCATCAGCGTCGCGGCCTGGTCGGCGATGGCCTTGGTCACCACCGGGTGGCAGTGGCCCAACTGGTTCACGGCCCAACCGGCCACGAAGTCCAGATACTCTTTGCCGTCGGCGTCCCAGGCGCGGGTGCCTTCGCCCCTGACCAGCACCACCGGCTGGCGGCGCACCGTCTGGGCGTAATATTTCTTCTCAACGTCGATCCAGTCGCTGCTCTTGGTCATTGCGGGTCTCCTCCCGATGATTCGCCCAACGAATCTCTTAAACGTTCCACAGCCTCTTGAAGCTCTTTCAAGGCCTCGTCCAGTCCAGTGACCGCTTCCTCGATCTTCCGCAGGTCTGCCGGACCCGGGGCCGGCCGGCCGTCCCCGCCCACAGGCTCACTAATGAGAGGCTCCCCACCTTCCAGCAGCATGGCCAATCCTTCGCCGACGCTGTCCGCCATCACGACGTTGCTGCCGTCGGCCAGGATCACCTTCTTAAGCTCCGGAAATGCCAACCCTTCCGACTGGAGATACAAAGGCTCCACATAGATTATCGCATCGCCCACCGGTATGACCAGTAGCTGGCCCCGGACGATCCGGGACCCGGGCCCTTCCCCTCCCCATAAGGTGAATTGCTGGGATATTAGCGGGTCGTTCTCGATCCGGGCTTCCACCTGACTGGGCCCGTGGACCTGGAGGTCTTTGGGCACTATGAAGGCATTCAGCTTGCCGTAGTGGACACCGTCGTTCCGGGCCGTTAGCCAACCAACCAGGTTCTTCTTCCCGCCGGCGGGACTGAACGGCAACATTAACACAAACTCTTCGCGGTCGCCGCCGGGCATCTGTAAGATCAGGTAGTAGGGATGGACCTCGACCCCTCGTCTGCCGAAGCGGCTGTCCTCGGGTATGGCCCACTGGTCCGCCTGGTTGAAGAACACCTGGGGATCGGTGATGTGATAGCGCAGGTACATATCGGCCTGCGCCGAGAAAAGTCCGTTGGGATACCGGATGTGGGCTTGGAGACCGGCCGGCATCCGGTCGAAGTCCATGAACAGGCCGGGGAAGGCGCGTCGGTACATCTGTAGCAGCGGATCGCCGGGGTCCATGACATAGATGGTCACCTCTCCGCTAAAGGCATCGACGACCGCCTTGACGCTGTTGCGGATGTAGTTGAAGCCGTCTTCCGTGAGCAGGGTCGAATAAGGGTAGCGGCTGGTCGTCGTGAAGGCGTCCTGCAGCCACCACAATTTGCCCGCTTGGTCCACCACCGGGTACGGATCGGTGTCCATGGTCAAGAAGGGCGCCAGCGCCTGCACCCGCCGGCTGATCTGCCGGCGGTACTGGATGCGGGTGCCGGATACGATCTGGTCGCTGAGCAGTATGTTGATGTCGGCGAATTGCCAGGCATAGGCCAGCCGCCGGAAGGTTGAACCCAGGCTCACCCCGCCCAGACCGTCATAATGGACGGCGCTTCCCGATGGGCCTATCTCCGGAGCTGAACTGTTCACGATGGCGAAGGGCGCCGGGGATTCCCCGTAGTACAGCTCAGGCTTGGTTATGGGAATCTCCCCGCGGATGGGAATGTCCTGGATGAAGAATTCGGGCCGCCCTTCTTCGGGAGTGAAGCCGGTGGCCGGGCTCATGGCGACGCCGTAGCCATGGGTGTACTGGAGTCGGCGGTTCACCCAGTTGTTGGCATCCGGGGGCAGGTTGTCCGGGTCCAACTCCCGTGCCGCCAGCAGCACCTGCCGCAGCCGTCCATCCACGATGTAACGGTCCGAATCCATGTTCAAGAAGTTGTAATACAGCTCCATGAACTGGAGTTGGTTATAGGCGTCTTGCAACGGTTCTACGTCCCACAACCGAATATTCTCAAGGACCACTTGATTTTCGGCCACCACGCTGGCATCCAGATCACCGATCGCCGGCAGCGCGATCTCTTCCACGAGGTCCAACTGATAGGCGGCCCGGGTGGCCTCGATGTTCCGCTCGATGTAGACCCGCTCCCGTTCAAACTGGTTGGGGTCCACCTGGAAGCGTTGGAATAGGGCTGGATAGGCCAGGTTGGCCAGAAGGACCATGATGATCCAGAGACTGAAGGAGCCAATCATCAGCCGGAGACCGCCGAAATAATGGCTAACGAAGAATGCCCCGGCGCCCAGGGCGGCGATGACGGTCATCAACCAGAGCACCGGTATGCGGGCGTGGATGTCGGCGTAACCCGCCCCGGCCACCAGACCGCCCGGCGACAGGACCAGTTCGTAGATGGCCAAAACGTGACCGGCGCCGATGCTCAACATCAAAAGGCCGCCCAGTATCCCAATATGCTTCAGCATCCGTGGCGCCAGGAAAAAGTTCAGGCCCCTAAGCCCGTAGATGCCGGCATAGAGGAACAACGACATCACAACGGACGTGATCAGGATGCCCATGACCCAACTCTGGATGAAATTGAGCATCCGCAGGGTCACGATGAAGAATGAAAGGTCCCGGCCGAATTCGGGGTCGGAAACCCCAAAGGAGACCTTATTCAAGAACAGCAGAAAGACCTCCCAGCGCCCCGACGCCGCCGAACCGAAGATGGGCGCGGCGGTCAGGACGGTGATGACCACGGCCAACACCAAGAAAGCCCGCAACAGACGCAGCGTATCGTCGGTCACGGGGAGGGTTGACGGGCCGCGTGAGAACCGGAAGGTGAAATAGAAATTGACGATCAGGGCTGCCGCGGTCACCGCCGTCCCGCCAACAAAGAGCCAGATCTTCATCACCAGTATCTTGGTGAATACCGCCCGGTAACCCAGCTCGCCGTACCACAGCCAATCCGTATACACCGTCCGCAGCCACCATAGGACCAAGAAGGTGAAGAGCAGGCCCACGGCGACGAGTAAGCCATTGCGGACCCGCCCCAGGACAACAGCCGATACCCCCGGCAGGTCCGGGCCTTCAGGCCGGTCGGCGTCATTCGTCAGATCTTGGCTCATGATTTACGCAACTGCCGGGATATTATTGGCCGCGAAACTCGGCGTGTAAGATCACCGCACATCGGCATTCCCGCGCCGGCGGGCGCTGCCGAAATCGCTGACAATGGTTGTCCCGCTGGAGTTGCCCTGCACGCATTCCAGCAACGCGTTGGGCTGCCGCCCATCGATGATGTTTGCCACAGGAGACCGTTCCAAAGCCCGCAGGCAGGCGGACAGCTTTGGAATCATGCCTCCTTGAATCACCCCGGAGTTGAAAAGGATGTTGGCCCGGCGCCGGTCCAACCGTCTCATTACGCGGCCGCCGCCGTCCATGACACCGGCGACGTCGGTCAGGAAAATCAGCTGCTCGGCTTCCAGGGCGTAAGCCAGCTCTCCCGCGACAGTGTCGCCGTTGATGTTCAGCGGACTGCCCGCATGCTCGGAGCCATCGCGCACGTGTACGCCGAGGGGCGCGATGATCGGTGTGAACCCGCTGTCCAGCAAAACCCTGATCAGATCGCTGTTCACGCTGGTTACCTCGCCGACGAACCCCAGTTCAGGGTTGCCGATCTTGGCTTCGATCATACTGCCGTCGATTCCGCTAAGGCCCACCGGCCGGCCTCCGAATTCCTGCATCAAGGAAACCAGTTCCTTGTTGATCAGTCCGGTGAGGACTGCTACCACTATCTCGAGGCTGGGCGCGTCGGTAACCCGCAGGCCGCCCACGAATCTGGGCGCCAGACCTTGACGCTGCATCCATTGGGAGATCACGTTACCGCCGCCGTGGACCACCACCACCTTTTGTCCTTGCTCCTGCAACCGGACCAGGTCCTTGAGGCTGGTGTCGTGACTTCCCAGGGTGCTGCCGCCGATCTTTACCACTATTGGGTGGTCAGAAGCCGGTTGGCCCGCCAATCCTTCCTCCAAACGAAAAAACTCAGATCAAGATAAAGTCGAATGGGTGTGGAATCGGCTGCCGAAAGGGGACCGTAAATGCCGCCGGAAAAGCAATCAGACTGCCACTGGCCCCGCCATCGGGTACGGCCGTCCCACGCCCGAATGTTTAATGGGAGATCGGACGCAAACGTGTACGCGAGCAGGGGCTCAAGCCGATGCCGGTGACAAAGGCCAAGCTAAGTGGTGTAGGCACTGTTGATGACCACATACTCTTCGGTGAGGTCGCAGCCCCAGGCAGTGGCTTGACCGTCGGCAAGATTTAGATTGACCCCGAATGTGACCTCTTCGCCACGCATCAGAGCGACCACGGCGTCCCGGTGGAAGGGCACCGGCCTGCCCGCTTCCATGATGCACACGCCGTTGATGTAAAGATCGATCTTCGACTCGACAGTCTCGGCCCCGCTACGGCCCAGCGCCATGATCAACCGGCCCCAGTTGGGGTCGGCCCCGTATACCGCTGATTTGACCAATAGCGACGAGGTGATGGTCTTGGCCGCCATCCGGGCGTCGGCTAGGTTCCGGGCGCCCCGGACCTCGGCCACGATCAATCTAGTGGCGCCCTCGCCGTCCTGGGCCAACTGGCGGGTCAACTGGACCAAGACCTCGGCCAAGGCCTCTTTGAACAGGTCGGCGTCGGCGTTTCCGGGGGATATGGGAGTGTTCCCCGCGGCCCCATTGGCCAGGACCACCAGGCTGTCGTTGGTGCTGGTGTCGCCGTCGATGTCCAGCATGTTCAGGGTGTCGTCGGCGATGTCCGGCAATATTGAACGCAGGTAGTCCTGCTCGACCGCGCCGTCAGTGGTCACGAAGCAGAGCATGGTCGCCATGTTGGGGTGAATCATCCCGGAACCCTTGGCCACGCCGCAGATATTGATCTCGACGCCTCCCAGGTTGACCGAAACACCGGCTTCCTTGGTCCGGGTGTCGGTGGTCATCATGGCCCGGGCCAGTGAGTTGCCGCCTTCTTCCGCGAGCTCAATCTCGTCGACCCCTTTCTTGATCAACGTCATGGGCAGTTCAACGCCGATAACGCCGGTGCTAAAGACCAGAACTTCATCGGGTTTCACGCCCAGTCCAACGGCGGCCACGGCGGCCATCTCCTTGGCGTCGATGTAGCCTTGTTCACCCACGCCCGCGTTGGCGATGCCCGAATTGACCACCAGGCCCCGCACCGGCCGTCCCGCCGCCAGGGTCTCACGGTTCACGGTCACCGATGGTGACACCAGGCTGCTCTTGGTGAACACCCCAGCCACCGAGCATGGGGTATCGGATAAGAGCAGCCCCATGTCCATCTTGTCTTCGGAGTAGGTCTTGATGCCCACGTAGGTGCCCCCGGCTCGAAAGCCTCGGGCGGTGGTTATGGTGCCGCCTTCCACGCGGGTGATTGGGCCGGGCATGGGCTACCTTCCTTTATGGATCATATCGAGTTTTTATCCGTGCCTGAGCAAGCACCGAGTATATCACAAGACCAACCCCATCCACCGGGGCTTAATCTCCTCGTTCCGGCTGTGGACTGGCCGTGGGGGTTCACCTATAATCGAGCCTGTAAAACAACCAGAATAAAATTGCATGCAGGTGGCGGGATGGCAGCGGTAAGTCCCTTCAGAGGATGGCGGTACGACCCGGAAACAGTGGGAGACATGGCATCGGTGCTGTGCCCGCCGTACGACATGATCGACGCGGAGACCCAGGAGGCGCTCAAGCGCCGGAACCAGTACAACGTTATCCACCTGGAGGCCGGGGAGGGCTTGGACTGGAACACCTCGGCTAAGGAGCAGTACGCCAAAACCTCTGCCTTATTCGACCGCTGGCGGCAAGATGGGGTGTTGCGCCAGGACGCCGACCCCAGCTATTACCTGATGCGCCACAGCTTCCTCATGGACGGCAAGAACATGGTCCGAGTGGGGCTCATAGCCTCTGTGGGCTTGGAGGACTACGAGACGCGCCAGGTCCTGCCCCACGAGTTCACCCAAGCGCCGGCCATCCAAGACCGTGTCTGGTTGATGGAGTCTCTGTCCGCCAACATCAGCCCCATAATGTCGATCTACCGCGACGCCGAGGGTGTGCTGGACCAGTTATACAAACAGGTAATGACCGGCACGCCGGAATTTGACGCCAAGGACGACTCGGGCAACGCCACCGCCCTGTGGCGCATATCCGATACCGAGGTGCAGCGTCAGATCGGTGAATTCTTCGCCAGCCGGCCCATCTACCTGGCCGACGGCCATCACCGCTATGAGGCGGCCAGGCAGTACCAATTGGACCGCCACGCCGAGAGCGACGGCGCCAAGGCGGCCAATCTGGCCCACAACTTCGTGATGATGACCCTGATCTCCTTCGACGACCCAGGACTGGTGGTGCTGGGCTATCACCGCACGCTGAGCGGCGTCCCCACGGGAAAACTGGACAAGATCAAGGCTAGGTTGGAGCAACTGTTCGACTCGGAACCTCTGACCGGCGACTCCGGCGCCCTGGTGGAACAGGTGGACCGGCTGGGCGCCGGCAGACGGCTGTTGGCGTCGGTGGATAGCGAAGGCGCCAGGCTGCTCACACTTAAAGACTCGGCCGTTGAACCAAGCTGGGGCTCATTGGCCGCATCCGAGGCCTGGGTCCTTGAAGAGCAGGTGCTGCGGCCGGAACTGGGCGACGCCACTCTGGACTACCTGGATTTCATGCACGATCATGAAGAAGCCGTCGCTCAGGCCAAGAGCGGCGAGCTACAGATGGTTTTCTTGCTCAAGCCCTTCCCGTTGGACGCCTTTGAGAGCATCGTGGGCGGCGGGCAGCGGCTGCCTCGCAAGTCCACTTTCTTCTTCCCCAAACTGCCCACCGGCCTGGTGATCAACCGGCTGGAAGGGGAACTTTAGACCGGGCGCTCAAGCGAGGCTAACCGGCCGGCCGGTCGCCGCTGACTCGCTCGCTGGTCCGTTCCCGGAACCGGTCGGTTATGGCTTGCTCGGCCTGACGGCTGTTGGCGGCGATGAACCCTTCCAACTTCCGGATCTCCGAATCGACATCCACCCCACCTGTCCCGTTCTTCAGGGTGGCCAGTTGGGTCCGGGCCTCGTCCACCCGTTTCAGCAGTTGCAGGGCTTCAAGTTCCTGGGTGGCCGTGTCTTTGATCGCTTGCAGCCTGCGCCGGTTGGCCACGGCGTCATCAAGCCGCTCTTCGATCTCCCCCATGGCGGCCAGCGACAAGTCCAGGGATGCCTCCCCGTAGACGACCCGGCGGGGCAGGCGGCGCAGTTGGGTCTGGAACTGGCTGATCAAGGCGTCCAGTTGGTCTTCTTTGTTGCGCATCTCAGCCAAGCCCAGCCTGAGGGTGGCCATCGCCTGTTCTAGTTGAGAAATAGCCACTTTTGGCGCCTCCCACAACTAACCTGGGAACATAACGCCGGAGCAGCCGTCAAACTACTCCGGCGGCTATCTATATCTAGTTCAATTATCCCACCGGGACGGGCTTATTCCTATGGTATGAAACCCACTTCCGGCAGAACTTTGGCCAAGGCGTCCATGACTTCGGTGATGTCATCTTTGGCGACGGCGCCCAGGTGGCCGATACGGAAGATATCGTTGAGCATCTTCCCTTGTCCACCCGCCAACACCACGTTGTGCTCGGTGCGCATCTTGGCCAGCAACGCCTTGTTGTCAACGCCCTTGGGAATCTTGATAGCGGTCACCGTATCCGACGCGTACGCCTCGTCGGATACCAGCAATTCCAAGCCCAGGTCACGCACGCTGTCGCGGGTGAACCGGCCGATGGCGGCATGGCGTCCGAACACGTTCTCCATCCCTTCTTCCAACAGGTTGTCCAAGGCCCGGCTGAGCCCGTACATCGCTGACAAGTTGGGAGTGAACGGCGTTTGCCCGCCCTCCAGTGAATGCTTGGCCATGGTCAAGTCAAAGTAGAACCGGGGCATCTTGGCCGTCTGCTGGGCTTCCCAGGCACGCTCGCTGACACTGATGAAAGACAGGCCCGGCGGAATCATGAACCCTTTTTGGGAAGCGGTGCCAACCATGTCGCAGTTCCAGGCGTCAACCGGAATGGGGATGCAGCCCAGGCTGGACACGGCGTCGATCAGCAGCAGCTTGTCGAACTCGCCCTTGACGATCTTGGCGATCTCTTCCACCGGATGGGTCACGCCCGTGGATGTTTCGTTGTGGGTGACCAGCACCGCCTTGATATCCGGCTCGTCCTGCAGGGCCTTGCGGACCGCGCCGGGGTCTATCGGACCGCCCCACTCAAAATCCATCCGTTTTACATCGGCGCCGTAAGCCTCGGCCATGGCCACGAACCGGTCTCCGAACGCTCCCGCGGTGGCTGCTATGACCCGGTCCCCGGGCGACAGGGTGTTGACGATCGACGCCTCCAGAGCGCCGGTGCCGGACGCCGTCAGGATAAACAGGTCGTTCTTGGTCATGAACACCTGCTTCAACTGCTTGGTGGCCTTCTTGATCAGTTCATCGAACTCCGGCCCCCGGTGGTTGATCATCGGGTTGGTCATGGCCTCGACGATGTCGCCGGGGATGGGAGTGGGGCCGGGGGTCCTCAGGTTCTGGGGAGTCATTCTCTGCATGGGGCTGCTCGTCCTATCTACCTGCCGCCTCGTTAGAAATCATCACAGAGGGCGGCGGTTGGGTTCACAAAGGTATTGCCGGCCAGGCGGGTCACAGATGGACGCTAGGCCAAGCGGTCAGGGATCGATCGAGGCGTCCGTCGAAGGCCGGTCAGGCACGCCGCGACGCTATAATCCAAGCGGAGAGAATTATATCACCACAGTTGGCGTGCGGCTATTTGGACCCAAGGAAGCAGGCCCACGGCCGGCCGGGCGCATCCCAATCGTCCTATTCCTGTGGTGGGCCAACCTAAGTTATAATGGCCCGACGCTCGCAAGGGTGCAATTTCGATTTACCGCAATGCCGCGAACGGCGGTGCGGTTTTATTCCGCAGCTTTTAGGGAGGCTGACATGGCTCTGGAGATTGACAAGCGGCACACGGCCCTTTTGGCCATGGACTTTGAGAACGACATCGTCCATCCGGATGGTGCATTCAAGGACTTCGGTTTCGCCAAGATGGTGGCCGACAACAACGTTCTGGACAAGGCGGCCCAGCTATTGGCGGCGGCCCGCGGCGCCGGCCTGACGGTGATCTACGTATCGGTGAAGTTCCGTCCCGGCTACCCGGAGCGGCCGGCCAACGCCGGTCTCTGGCAGGGATTGCACGGGGCCACCGCCCTGGTGGAGGGCACCTGGGGCGCCGAGATCCACGAAAAAGTGGCCCCCCAGGCCGGCGAGGCCGTGGTGACCAAGCGCGGCGTCTCCGCCTTTCACGCCTCCGACCTGGAGCAGATACTGCGCACCGGGCGCATCGGCACGCTGCTGCTGGCCGGTGTGGCCACCAATTTCGTGGTCGAAGGCACCGCCCGGCAGGCCTGCGACCTTGGCTACGACACCGTCATAGTGGGCGACTGCTGCGCCTCGGTGAGCCAGGAGGCCCACGACGCTTCCCTGACCGTGGCGATGCCCTTCCTCTGCACCATCTCCAACCTGGACGAGGTCGTGGCTGCCCTCAAATAGCCTGATTTCGAGGCTAGATCCGCCTTATGTCATGCTATAATCGCCCCATGACGTCAGGCACGGGACTACTGGAAGGACTGAACCCAGCGCAGAGGGAGGCCGTCGAGACTGTCGACGGCCCGCTGCTCATCGTGGCCGGGCCGGGCAGCGGCAAGACCCGGGTCATCACCCACCGCATCGCCTACCTGGTCCGCGAGTACGGCATCAGCCCCTATAACATCCTGGCCATGACCTTCACCAACAAGGCCGCCAGGGAGATGCGGGAACGCCTGGACCGGCTGGTGGGCTCCCGCAGCGACTCCCTGACCGTGGGCACGTTTCACTCCTTCTGCGCCAAGCTGCTGCGTTGGGACGGCCACAACCTCGGCCTGGCTCCCAACTACTCGATCTACGACGCCGACGACCAGGCCAAGATCATCAAAGAGTCCATGGAACTGGCGGACATGGACCCCAAGCGGAACCCTCCCCGCGCCGTCCTCGGCATGATCTCCAAGGCCAAGAACCTGCTGTGGGACTCCCAGACCTTCGCCAAGAACGCCGACAATTACTTCGAGGAGACCTGCGCCCGGGTCTACCACCACTACGAGGAGACACTCACCCGCAACAACGCCCTGGACTTCGACGACCTTCTGATGAAGTCGGTGCAGCTCCTGCGTGAGTTCCCCGAGGTCAAGAAGAAGTACCAGGACCGCTACCAGTACATCATGGTGGACGAGTTCCAGGACACCAACATCGCCCAGTACCAACTGGCCCGGTTCCTGGGTGAGGCCCACCATAATATCTGCGTGGTGGGCGACCCCGACCAGTCCATCTACTCCTGGCGCAGCGCCGACATCCGCAACATCCTCAGCTTCCAGAAGGACTACCCCAAGACCAAGACCATCTCCCTGGACCAGAATTACCGCTCCACCGCAACCATCCTGGACGCCGCCAAGAACCTGATCTCCATCAACGGCCAGCGCATCCAGAAGGACCTGTTCACCGACAACTCAAAGGGGGAGCTGGTGCAGGTGCACGAGTCCTACGACGAGGGCGAGGAAGCGGCCTTCGTGGTCTCCGAGACCCAACGCCTGGTGCGTGAAGACGGGTTCAAGCTGGGAGACTGCGCCGTCATGTACCGGATCAACGCCCAGTCCCGCGCCCTGGAGGAGGCCTGCCTGCACCTGGGCGCCAAGTACCGGCTGGTGGGCGGCACCCGCTTCTACCACCGGCGCGAGGTCAAGGACCTGATGGCCTACCTGCACATGGTCCACAACCCCCACGACGACGTGAACCTGGGAAGGGTGATCAACGTGCCGCCCCGGGGCATCGGGGCCAAGTCCATGCAGCAACTCGCCGGCTACGCCCGGAGCCGTGGTTCCGTGTTGTTCGCGGCCATGCAGGACATCGCCGCCGCCCGGCTGGCCGGCGAGCCCTGCCCCGTCGACATCACCGCCCGCGCCGCCACGTCCATCGCCGACTTCGCCGTGATGATGGAGAAACTGATCGAGCTGAGCCAAAAAGCGCCCGTGGTGGACCTGGTTGACCGGGTGCTCGAGGACACCAGGTTCCGGACCTACATCCAAGAGGGCGATGACCGTCCCCAGGAACGCTGGGAAAACATCATGGAACTGCGCAACACCGCCCAGGAGTTCAACGCCGAGACGCCGCCCGACGGCCTGGCCACGCTGCTGGAACGTCTGTCGTTGGTCGCCGACGTGGACAGTTACGAGGACGCCGACGACTCCATGACGCTGATCACCCTGCACCAGGCCAAGGGGCTGGAGTTCCCGGTGGTGTTCATCGTGGGCATGGAGGAGGGCCTGCTGCCCCACAGCCGGTCCCTGGAGTCCGAGGACCAACTTGAAGAAGAACGGCGGCTCTGCTACGTGGGCATGACCCGTGCCGAGAAACGCCTCTACCTGACCCGCGCCTTCCGCCGGACGGTGTTCGGCAGCGCCCAGGCCGGCATGGCCTCCCGGTTCCTGCGAGATATCCCGCCGGAGCTGATCACCTCGGGCGCCGGTTCGGCCGGCAGTTCAACGGATAAACCGGGCGAGGGTATCGGGTCCAAGCGCCGGTCCTGGAACAGTTGGCAGGCCCCCACCCCGGTCATCAACCGGGACCAGACCGCCGCCGCCCGCCCCACGCTGCAGGTC
>JADFNR010000092.1 GCA_022563275.1 Chloroflexota bacterium
ACAACCGCCGTTCCACCCAGCAGGCCTGCAGCGGGGCCAACGAATTTCTCGACCGGGACCTGTTCCAACGTCTGCTGGAGCCCGGCTGGCGCTCTCCGGTCTATAAGACCAACTCCTCGGTCTCAAGGGAGTCCTACGACGAGGCCAACAAGGTCTACTTCTTCTACTTGAACGCCGGAGAGGAGATCGGGCGGGTCGAGATACCGGGATGGGTGGCCAAGAACGAGACGCTGCTCTCCCTGGCCCACGCTCTGGTCTGGGACCAATGCCGGCGGGGACAGGGCTACCCGGTGGCCATCTCCGAGTCCCACGAACAGGCGGTGGTCAGCGCCGGGGACCGCCGCGTCTTCCGCCGCCTGCTGACTGACTCCCTGGAACGGCAGGGCCTCTCCGCCGCCACCTCCCAGAAAGACCGCTCCAAACGCTCTCCCTGGGTGTAGAGTTAGTCATCTTTTGGTAAAATTCCCTTCCCCCGCGTCGGGGGAAGGTTAGGATGGGGGCAAAAACCCCGCCTAAGCCAACCAATGGAGAACCACGATGCTGACTACAAGACTCTGCACATTGCTTGGAATAGACTTCCCAATCATCAGCGCCCCAATGTCCGGGACCGCCACGGCTGACCTGGCCACCGCCGTCTCAAAAGCAGGTGCGTTCGGGATGATTGGCGCCGGTGCAGATCCGGACCCAACGTGGCTCCTAGAGCAGGTCCACGCCGTCAGGGAGAAGACCTCACAACCCTTCGGCGTGGGTTTCTCCTCGTCGTTCCCTGGGCTGGAAAAGGCCATTGAGGCGGCCCTGGATGCCCAGGTCGCCGCCATCGGTCATTCTTTCGTTGACCCTACGCCATTGATCAACCAAGCCAAGGGAAGCGGAGTAAAGATCTTCGCCCAGGTGCAGACTATGGAAAATGCCAAAAAGGCGGTGGCGGCCGGCGCCGACATCATCGTCGCTCAGGGCAGCGAGGCGGGCGGGCATACCAGCCATCTGGGGACGTTCTCATTCGTACGCGCCGTGGTTAAAATCGCCGGGGATATCCCGGTCGTGGCCGCCGGAGGAATCGCAGACGGCCCCGGTCTCGCCGCCGCTCTGATGTTGGGGGCCGAAGGCGCGTGGATCGGCACCCGCTTTGTAGCAAGTTTGGAATGGGCCGGTCCGGAATGGGCCAAGGGCCAGGTTATCCTCGCCGATGTGGACGATACGATACTGACCAATGTCTATGACCTGGTGGCAGACGCCCCGTATCCTCCAGGCGTGATCAGCGACCGTGTCATCAGGAACTCCTTCACCGATACCTGGCACGGCCGGGAGGCCGAGATGATGACCCGGCAGAGCGAACTGAGGGAGGACATCGCCACCGCCACCGCCGCCGGAGACGCCACCACCGCTCCGGTCCGGGCCGGGACCGCATCCGGACTGATACGCTCCATCGAACCAGCGTCTTACATCCTCCGGGAGATCGTCTCACAAGCGGAAGACATCCTCAGGCACCGCCCGCAGAAACTCCTGGGAGGCTAGGCCTCTCGACTTGAACCAAAAGTCCCTTCCCTCGCGGCGGGGGAAGGCTAGGTCCGACTATGTCGTGACTCTCGATCCTGTCGGAGATGGGGGCGTGGCCTCCCCCAAGTAATCCGCCAGATCCTCTACCCTGCCGAACCTGCCCACCGTCTTCAGAAACTCCTCCAAAGATGCCGTTCCGTCGCGCAGTTCTTCCAGTTGGCCGCCGATGGGGCTGACCGAGGCGGAGCCGGTGGCGTAGGAGCCGTGGAAGGCGAAGAAGGCCTGGTTGATCTTGCGGACGAAGTAGCCGTTGTCATCCAGGAACTGACGACGCTCTTCCATGTAGGACTCGGCCTCTTCGATCTTGCCCTCGGCCAGCAACCCTTCGGCCGTCAGCCGGGTCTCTTGCATCTCCGCGTTGAAGTCGAATTCGCCTTCGGCTGGCGGCTCCTCAAACGGTTCGCGAATGACCACTTCCCCGGTCATGGCGGTGAAGGCCCGGTCACCGATCATCTTCCCGCCGATGGACGCCGCCGTCTCGTTGAGGGTGGTCATATCGGCGTTGTCCCAGAAGTGCTGGCCCAGGGGCTGGAAGAAGAACCAGTGGTGGAGCCACTCATGGGCCGTGACTCTGAGGGCGTCGCGGAGGGTGCCCGACGCCGATACCACGCTGGGATAGGTGGCGACTCCGCTGGTGCTGACAACCAGCGCCGACACCCCGTCTTCATGGAATATCAGGTCTTCCAACTCCTCCCGTACCGCGGCGGAGAGGCCTGGTTTTAGCAACGTGGAACTGGTCTGTTCGATGCGGTCCCGCGGCGAGATTATCAACGCTCCGGGGGAATCGGCGTACACCGTGTCCACCGGCGGGAAGATTACACCGATCCGGGATGAGAACCCTTCCTGAACCAAGATCGCGCTTATCTCCGACTCCATGGTCTCTTCCACGTCGGCCTGCATATCCCCGCGCTGCCGTTGCAATCCCGCGATCCGCTCCGCAATATCTGATAACGCTTCCGCTGAAACGGAACCAACCGCCAGTTCTCGCTCCAGTTCTCTGATCTGGCCCCTCAGGTCAAAGAATTCCTGGGCCTGGGCGATCCGGGCCTCCCGTGGCGGTTCCGAGTTCCATGGCAGGATGTCCTGGAGCTTGTAAACCCATTTATCCAGGAAGTGGTCCAACTCCCAGCGCAGCAGGTTGTACTTATGCGGCGCCACCGCAACGTCGCTGGGGGAAGGGCTGTCACTACCCTGGACAGCGCCGAGCAACACCAGGGTAACAACCGAGAGCAAAAAGAGCCGCTTGATTATCTTGAACACAAATTCTTCAAAACCCGGCGGCGCCGGCGGCGGTTAGGCCAGCACCCGGTAGCGGTAACTGGACCCCAACAGGTCTCCCTCTTGGAAGCGGGTGAAACGTAGCGGTGAGATATCCACGCTCTTGGCCTTGCCTTCGACGATTAGTTCAGCCATGGTGACGCCGATCATGGGCGAGAGCTTGAACCCATGGCCGCTGAAACCGACGGCGCAGTACAAGCCATCGATCCCCGGCACAGCGTCCAAGATGGGGTGCCAGTCGGGCGTGGTGGTGAACAACCCGGACCATCCGCCCCTAAAGTACGCGTCCGACATGGCCGGTATCCTGCGCGCCAGGCGGCCCAGGGCGTCAGCCATGACCTCCATGTCCACACCCTGGTTATAGGTCTCCACATCCACTTCCTCATCGTCTCCAAAGCCCATCATGGTCATCGCACTGCCGTCGGGCCGGAACGAGAAAGACTGGGCGATGTCTCCAACAGTGGGGTGCATGGGTAGTTTGTCCACCGGACGGGTGAGGGAGGCCACCTGGTGGCGCACCGGGACCAAGGGCACGTCCACGCCCATCTTGGCCAGCACCAGCTTGGACCATGGGCCCGCCGCCACCACTGCCACGGGGGTCTCCACCCGGCCCTGGGCAGTCACCACGGCCGTGACCCGCCCGCCCGAGACCTCGATCTCCGTGGCCGGGTTTCGGAGCACGATCTCGGCCCCCATTTCCCTGGCCCGCGTTCCGTATGAAGTAGTGACCATGTAAGGGTCGGCGTAACCCGACTGGGGTTCCCAGGCCATGGCCTCGCCTTCTGTAACCACCACCATGGGCGCTATCTCGCGCAGGTCGCTGGCGGTGACCTGCATGGTGTCTATGCCCAGTCCAAGTTGCATGGCCACGTTACGCGCCAATCCGGCCTTTTCCTCTTGGTCCACGATCACCAGGTAGCCCGTTTCAACAAACCCGGACTCTCCGCCCACCGCCTCATTGAAATTGGTGAAGATGCTCAAGCTTTCCCAGGCCATCTGGGCGGTGACCGGGTTGGAATAGTGCATCCGGCAGATCGCCTGGGACCGCCCGGTGGAGCCCGAGCCCAGCACGTCCTTCTCCAGCAGCAGGGTGTCGGTTACGCCTAATCTGCCCAGGTTGAACAGGATGCTGGTCCCGATCACGCCGCCGCCAATCATTACTACGTCAGCTGTCGTTTTCATGGGTTGCCCGCCTCCGGACTTCGCTATCTCGACTTTAATGACTATACAGGCATCGCAGTACCATGAAAATACCGGCTATCTCCTGCAAGGCCTCATTGATCATTATCTCGCCTTGTATCCACCTTTGATGCGTGCCTGTTGACAGCCGTTTACCGCGGGCGTAGACTTCATTGCAATGTTGAAGGTGAACGGCATCCTCCGCGCCTGTTGTTGTACCTGTACCTGTTACATAGGGACCAGGTAACCTTCTGCGTTAGTTAAAAACACCACTAGGAACCCTTAGGACCCACCACGTTATCAAGTTTGGTGGGTTTTTTATTTGCCCAGAATTTTGGAGGCCACGTTGACTAGCAATACCTCGACCGAGCGATCAAGCGCCCAGGCAAAGACCCAGGAGGACATCTACGAAGAGAGCTTGGAGTTGTCCAAGAATTCTCAGAGCATCATTCCCTTCATGGACGATGAGATCGTGCGGTTGGAGGAGGAGTCGGCGGCGTTCGTGGCCGGTGAAATAGAGAATTCAGAATTCACGCCCTTCCGCTTGAAACAGGGCGTTTACGGCCAGCGCCAGGCCGACGTCCAGATGATCCGTGTCAAGATTCCGGGCGGCATCATCACCACGGAGGCCATGGACGCTCTGGGCGAATTCGCCGGGAAGTACGCCCCTCTGGGCAAGGGCCACATCACCACCAGGGAGAACTTCCAGTTCCATCACATCCCTCTGGACCAGTGCCCCGACGCCCTCAGGCTGCTGGGCGCGGCGGGCCTGAGCACCCGCGAGGCCTGCGGCAACGTGGTGCGCAACGTGGTGGGCTCACCCACTTCAGGGGTCTGCGCGGCGGAGATCTTCGACCCCACACCCTACCTGGCCGCATTCGTCCGTTTCGCGTTGCGTAATCCCCTGACCCAAGCCTTTCCCCGTAAGTTCAAGAGCGCCTTCACCGGCTGCGACGCCCACGACCACGTCGCCGCCGCCATCCAGGACCTGACCTACGTATCGCAGATCAGGACCGAGGACGGCGTCGAGAAACGCGGCTTCAAGGTTTTCGTCGGCGGCGGCACCTCCATAATGCCCCGGCTGGCCAAACCCCTCTACGACTTCCTGCCTGAGGAAGACTTCCTGCGGCTGGCCCTGGCCATCTTCACGGTCTTCAACAACGCCGACATGCTGCGCAAGAACCGGATGATGGCCCGCCTGAAGGTGCTGATCGACAAGATTGGCCTGGAAGAATTCAAATCGCAGGTTGAGGCCGAACTGGAGAATATCGGGCCCATCGACCCCAAGCCTTTCATGAACGTTGAAGAGATGATGCGGGAGACCCCTCCCGAGTTGGCCGCCGGTTCGATCAACGGGAGCGGCGGCAACGGGAGCAGCGGCAATGGCGGCGGCGACTACGCCGACTGGCGAAACACCAACGTTGAAGCCCAGAAACAGGAGGGTTACTACGTCGTACACGTGAAACCCGACCGCGGCGACATAACGGCGGACCAGTTCCACGGCCTGGCCAACATCATGCGCAAGTACACCGGCGGCAGGGCCCGCATCAGCCAGGAACAGAACATGGCCCTGCGGTTCATACCGGGGCACATGCTCCACGACGTGTGGGAAGAGTTGACCAAGATCGAGCTGGCGGAAGCCAACGCCCATTCCATCAGCAACGTGGTCTCATGCCCCGGCACCGATAGCTGCAAACTGGGCATCACCTCGTCCATGGGCCTGGCCGGCGCCCTGAAAGAGGAGATTCAAAGCTGGAACGGCCTGCTCGAAGATGAGGGTGTCAACGATATCCGGGTCAAGATGAGCGGCTGCCCCAACGGTTGCGGCCTGCATCACATCGCCAACATCGGCTTCCACGGCGCGGCCGTGAAGGGCCCCGACGGCGAGCAGATCCCCGCCTACGAGATGTTCTTGGGCGGGAACTACGGCGACGTCAACGTGGAGGACTCGCGCATCGGAACGCGGATCCCCAGGGTCAAGATTCCGGCCAAGTCCGTGCCCGCGGTGCTGAAACAGGTGGTCACGTACTACAAAGAAAACCGCACCGATGGCGAGAAGTTCAACCAGTTCTTGGACCGCGTCGGACTGGAAGAGATGACCGAGGTTGCCGAAAAGGCCCAGCAAGCCGCCGCCGCCGCCGCTCCCGGCTCGGACCTGTATGTCGACTGGGAACGCACCAACCTGTACAAGCTGGAACGGGGAGAGGGCGAGTGCGCCGTCTAGAGCGTTACTGATTTGGCATCTTCGATTTCAACTTCGCTGGCGGGAAAAACCATCGCCTACGTCGAGGCCCGCATGCTCTCTGAGATGGGGGCCTTGATCGAGCGCAACGGCGGGGTCCCCTACCCGGCCCCGGTGCTGCAAGAAATTCACCTGGGCGACACACCCCAAGTGCGGGAGTTGGTGGAGGACATCTGCTCCGGCAAGGTGCAGGTGATGATCTTCCAAACCGGCGTGGGCACCAAGGCGCTGTTCGACAGCGCGGCGTCTCAGGGCAGAGAGCAGGAGATTCTGGACGCTCTGACCTCCGCCACCGTGATCGCCCGCAGCCCAAAGCCCGCCGCCGTTCTGCGCCGTTACAAGGTCCGCATCGATCACATGCCCCCAGAGCCGTTCACCTCCACCGACCTTCTGGCCGCCATCGAGGAGATCGACCTGAACGGTAAAGAAGTGGCGGTGCAGGCCTATGGCGGACCCAACACCCTGCTCACCGGAGCCCTGGAAAAACGCGGCGCGACCGTGCGTGAGGTCTCTCTGTATTTCTGGGGTCTGCCGGAAGACGTCACGCCCGTATTTGGTCTGATCGACGCCCTTGAAAACGGCCAGATCGACGCCCTCGCTTTCACCAGCCAGCCCCAGATTGGCAATCTCTTGTCCATAGCCGCCCAAGTAGGGAAGGAAGAATCTCTGCGGAACATCCTGGCCCAGGGCGCTGTGGTCGTGGCCTCGGTGGGGCCGGTCTGCACCAAGCGAATGATCCAAGCCGGTTTCCGGGTGGATGTTGAACCGGAGCACCCCCACATGGGCAATCTTATCTTGGCCTTGGCGGAACGCTTGAGCCCAGACTACGTCAAGATGGATTAACCCCTTGGCGGCGGTCTCAACGTACCAACCCGTTCATCACGTGGGGGTGGGTTTCCAAGCCGCGCTGGCGCCCGCAAGCCAGACTCCTACCCGCCGACACTTTCGTGCACCGGCCCGCCATGCCTTTTTGATTCGATAACTCTGAATACAAAGAAAGAGGCATCCCGATTAATCGGGATGCCTCTACGTAGCCTTACTCCCCCGAAACTAGTAATCCTGCCGGGTTCTTTCGAGCCAAATTTCAGGACCGCTCGTGATTTACCGATACATCAGGGATATGTTCAACTCTTTATCCAGCGTTTGAACCGGTCCCAAGGAGTCCCGGGCGGGTCCTCGATGGACTCCCCGCGCCACCTCTTCTCGATCGATATTTTCCTGGGCGTGATGAAAAAGAGCAGGTAGCCTAGGACCAAGAGGGCCAGTCCGACCCAGATCAACACCCATATCTGAAGCAGGGCGGTGATGATGAATACGACCAGACCCGTCATCAGGACCTTGCCTGGAGTTACGGTGGGCCAACGTCCTCTGGTTGTATAGGAGTCCGAAGATTTTTTGGATTCGGCTGCAGCCTGGCGCACCGCCCCGGGACGGTCCTCCAGGGGTTTTTCCGTCTCCCTGCCGGACTCATCGGGCGCGACTTCGCCCGCGTTCTTGAGAATCTCTTCGATCTCTTTTTGGTACTTATTTTGCATAAATGCTGGGTGCTGTAGTATCAGGCGTTTTTGCCGTTCTTAGAAATATCCAGACGCGGGAGGAGCCATTCGCTCCGGGGCCCGCGGCCGTCACACCCCTCACATACGCGTTCACGCTCAATCGTCACCCACAATTATACAGTACATAACTGTTATCGGGTAGACGTGTATTTGAGCCTGGCCAAGCACGGGCCACGGACCTGGGTCCCGCGGCTATTTACTCTCCTGAGGGGGTTGATAGCGGCCGATGCGGCCCGTGACCACGAATATCACCCTCTCGGCGATGTTGGTCGCCCGGTCGGCGATCCGCTCCAAGTCGTGGGCCACCCACAGGAAATGAGTGGCCGCCTCAATGGTCTTTGGCTGCTGCCCCATATCCAGAAATATCTGGCGGCAGACCCCGTCGTAAAGCGCGTCCACTTCGTCATCCGAGTCCCAGACATCATTGGCCAGGTCCGTGTCCCGGTCCGTCAGTGACTTGAGGCTTCGCCGCAGCATGGCGATGCCCATCTCGGCCATCTGGGAAAGCTGCTTGGGCATCTCCACCGGTTCATCGTCGCCGATGATCAGGCAGATCTTGCCGATACCCTCGGCGTAGTCCCCCATGCGCTCCAGTTCCACCGCGATATGCAGCACGGCCAGCAGGGTCCTGAGGTCGATGGCCAGGGGTTGCTGAGTGGCGATGAGGTCGATGCACTTCTCTTCCAGCTCAAAGCGCTTTTCGTCTATCAGGTCGTCCTCGGCCACCACCTCATAGGCCACGGCCAGGTCCCGGCGTTCCAGGGCGTCCATGGACTTGATGATGGCCTTTTCCACCATCTCCCCCAGGCCCATCAGTTCGGCCTCAAGTTCCCCTAAATTTTTATCGAAATCAGCCCTGACCATGACGCCTCCCCCGCTTATCCGAAACGGCCGGTTATATAGGCCTCAGTCCGTTCGTCCTCCGGGTTGGTGAATATCTGACGGCTCTCGCCAAACTCCACCATGAATCCCGCCCTCGTCTCTTCCACCATCAAGAAAGCGGTGTAGTGGGAGACGCGGGCCGCTTGTTGCATGTTATGAGTCACGATAATGATTGAATAATCCTCGGACAACTCGCGCATGAGCTCTTCTATGGCCAATGTGGCGATGGGGTCCAGGGCCGAACAGGGCTCGTCCATCAAAATCACTCTGGGTTCCACCGCCAGGGCCCGGGCGATGCAGAGCCGTTGCTGCTGGCCGCCGGAGAGGGACAGCGCGCTTGCTTTGAGCCGGTCCTTGACCTCATCCCAGAGGGCCGCGCGCCTTATAGACCGCTCAACCAATTCATTTATGTCACCATGGAAGCCATTGATACGCGGACCGAAGGCCACATTGTCGAAGATGGATTTGGGAAAGGGGTTGGGCCGCTGGAACACCATGCCGATGAGATAGCGTATCTCCGTGGGGTCGACATCATGTCCGTAGAGGTCGAGACCGTCGAACAGCACCTGCCCCTCCACCCGGGCCGTGGGAATCAGGTCGTTCATCCGGTTGAAGCACCGCAGCAGGGTGCTCTTGCCGCAGCCCGACGGTCCGATGATCGCCGTGATGCGGTTGCGGGCCACGTCCAAGTTCACGTCGGTAATCACCCTTTTGGTGTCGTAGTAGACGTTCAGGCCGCGGGTCTGAAGGATGAAATCCTGGTCTTGCAAACTTTTATCCTTTCAGTGTGCCGGCTCAGCGTTTCTAAAATTAAATCCTAGCCTTGATCTCTTTTATCATTCCCACTTGTTTTGGAAATGGTTGCGGAGTATCACCGCTCCCGCGTTCATCAACAGGAGTATTACCAGCAACACGATTATACCGGCCGCCGCGGCCTCCTGGAATCCCGCCTGGGGCCTAGAGGTCCAGTTGAATATCTGAATCGGCAGCACGGTGAACCGGCTTAACGGACTGTCCGGCGCGAAGGGCACAAAGGTCAGCGCGCCCATGGCGATGAGCGGCGCCGTCTCGCCGATGGCCCGGCTAACGGCCAGGATCACCCCGGTTAGAATGCCCGGGAAAGCCAGGGGGATCACGATGTGCCAGGTGACCTGCCAACGGGTGGCGCCCAATGCGTATGAGCCTTCCCGGAACGAAGGCGGCACGGCTCGCACGGCCTCACCGGCAGCCACGATCACGATGGGCAGCACCAACAACGCCAAAGTGAACCCACCGGCCAACACGCTCTGGCCCAGATTGAGACTGTGCACGAATATCTGCAACCCCAAGATACCGTAGACGATGGACGGCACGCCGGCCAGATTGGCGATGTTGATCTTGGCGATCCTGGCGAATTTACTGCGTGCGGCGTACTCCTCCAGGTATAACGCCGTGGCGACACCCAGGATGAAAGAGACCACACCGGCCACGATCACTACGTAGATGCTGCCCAACATCGCGGCCTTGATCCCGGCCTGATCGGGGTGCCGCGACGCGAAGCTGGTCAGGAAGCTCCAATCGATGCGGGTCGTTCCCTGTATCAGCAGGTAGATCAGCAGCACCGCCAGCATGCCCAGGGCGATGGCCACGGAAAGCAGGCACAGACCGTGGAAGGCCCGCCCCAGCCACTTGCGGCGGGCCCTTCTCCTCTGGAACTCGGTCTGGGAGATCACCGACACTACTCGTACTCCTCCCGGAAGCGGCTAACCACGTATTGGCTCAATAGGTTCATTCCCAGAGTGATGGTGAACAGCAACAGGGCCACGGCGAAGATGGTCTTGAACTCTATGGACCCGGCGGGCGCATCACCCTGGCTTACCTGAACAATGAAGGCGGTCATCGTCTCGATGGGAACGAACGGGTTCAGTGTGAAAGTTGGGTTCTGACCGGCGGCGATGGTGACGATCATGGTCTCGCCGATGGCCCTGGAAACGGCCAGAATGAACGCTGACATGATCCCAGAGAGGGCGGCTGGGACCACCACGAGGGTGGAGACCTCCAGTTTGGTGGAACCGAGGGCGTAGGCCGCCTCCCGCAGGTTTCTGGGCACCGAACGCATGGCGTCTTCACTGAGGCTGGAGACCATGGGCAGGATCATGACACCCATGACGATGGAAGCGCTAAGGGCATTGAACACCGCGATGTCCCCGGATATCCCCCGCAGGATTGGAGTCACGAACAACAACGCGAAATACCCGTAGACCACGGTGGGTATTCCAGCCAAGATCTCCAATATGGGTTTGACCACGCGGCGCACCGGGTCAGGTGAGTATTCGCTGAGATAGATGGCGCTGAGCAGGCCCAGGGGCAATGCCACCACCATGGCCAGCACTGCGGTCAATGTAGTGCCGGCCACCAAAGCAAGGACGCCAAACTGCTTTGAGGAGAAAAGGGGCGTCCAGCGGGTGCCGGTGATAAATTCGAAGAACGAAACGTCTCCGAAGAACGTGATCGCCTCGAATAGGAGGACGGCCACGATGCCGACAGTGATCAAGATGGACAGGAAAGTCGAGAGGAATAGGCCTATGGCGATGGCCCGCTCCGGGAGCATCCGCTTCCAGGAGTTCCGAGTTCCCTGGCCCAAAGGAGGACTCACGACGTTTCTAGCCAAAGCTAATCGCGCTCCTCAAGTAGCCGGGCGGCAGGCGTTTGTCCATAAAAATCTATCACTTGTTAGCGAAAAGTATCTCTTCCACGGTCCCTTTTTTAGGGTTCTCTCCCCCAAAAAGCGTCCCGGTCAGCCCGCGCACAAACCGGTCCAACACCAGGTCGTGCACCACCTTGGGAAACGGGACAAACCCCAGTTCCCTCAGCAGATCGGCCCGTTCATAACTCACGAAATACCTGACGAAGTCCTTCACATCCTGCTCTGCCCACGCCTCTTTGCTAACGTAGATGAACAGGGGCCGGGATAAAGGTGAGTAGGCGCCGTTGTTGATGGTCTCATCGGACGGAAAAACACAGCCGTTTCCGCTGTCGACCGCCACCATCTTCAGGATATCTTGGTTCTCCACGAAGTACGAGTACCCGAAGTAACCCAGGCTGCCCCGGTCCCCGGCGATACCCCGCACCAGCACATTGTCCCGTTCGCTGGATGTGAAATCCCCCCGGGAGGATTGCGCCTCGCCGTTCACCATCTCCGTGAAGTAATCAAAGGTCCCCGAATCCACGCCCGGCCCATAGAGACGAAGCCTCGTGTCGGGCCAGCTTGACCGGACCTGATTCCAACGGTTGATCTTTCCCTCCGCTTCCTCTGCCCACATTATGTGGAGCTCTTCGATAGTCACGCACTGAACAAAGTCGTTGTCTGGGTTCACGCCCACGGTCAATCCGTCGAGGGCCACGGGAAGCTCGATGTATTCGACGCCGCCCTCAGCGCATTTCCTCACCTCGCTGGGCTTGATCGGCCTCGAAGCGTCGTTGATGTCCGTGTCGCCACTGCAGAATTTCTTGAAGCCGCCCCCGGTCCCCGATATCCCAATGACCAACCGGGCCGATCCGCCGACGGATTCTCCCCAATCCTCCACCATGGCCTCGGTTATGGGAAAGACGGTACTGGAGCCGTCAATATCCGTTGTTCCGGCCCCGCAGGCGGCCAGGAGGCCCATGGCGCAAAAAAAAGCCGCCCCCCAGGCTTTCCAGCCCAGAGAGCGGCTTAAAATCCAGTTCCTTGTCTTCATCCAGCGACGATTATAGGACGGTCTAAAGGGCCGCGCAATAGGGTCACCCGTTAATTTCCCCAGCCATTTCCAGTGGTAGCTTGTATACTTGTAGCCACCAGGCTCCCGGCGCTCCTGGAATCAAGGTGATACAAGACCGGGAGGACCTGGAAAGCCACTCTGAGGTTTTCGTTTGAGTCAGAAACTTGAACTGAGCGTCGTGGACCAATCGCCGGTGCGGGCCGGCGAGTCGGCGGGCCAGGCGCTGCGCGACACCATCGCCCTGGCGGTGGAGGTGGAGAAATTAGGCTACCGGCGGTATTGGCTGGCCGAGCACCACAGCCTGCCCAACTTCGCCGGCACCAGCCCGGAGATCCTCATCGGCCAGGTGGCCGCCCAGACCAAGACCATCCGGGTGGGCAGCGGGGGCATCATGCTCTCCCACTACAGCTCCCTAAAAGTGGCCGAGAACTTCCGCATGTTGGGGGCGCTGTACCCCGGCCGCATCGACCTGGGCATCGGCCGGGCCCCAGGCAGCGACCAGATCACCGCGGCCGCCCTGTCTTTTCCCGGCCAACCCAAGGAGATCCGCCACTTTCCCAGGCAGGTGGCCGACCTCCTGGGTTTTCTGAACAACAACCTGGAAGACGGCCATTTCTTTTCCGGGATCAGCGCCGGCCCAGGCGAACCCGAGGTCCCCGACGTTTGGCTCTTGGGCTCCCGTTACGAAAGCGCCCAGATGGCGGCCCAGTTGGGGCTCCCCTTCGCCTACGCCCATTTCTTCGGCATCGCCGTGGAAGAGGGGCCGGCCATCGTCGAGAACTACCGGCAGAACTTTCAACCGTCGGAGCATCTGACCGAACCCAAGGTCAACGTCGGGGTCCATGTGGTCTGCGCCGAATCCGAGGAAGAAGCCCAGAGGCTCTCGGCCAGCCGCAATCTGTCCCGGCTGTTCAACATCACCGGGCGCGCCAAGGGGATCCCCTCGCCCGAAGATGCGGCCAGCTATGTGTACCAGGCCGACGAGGCAGCCTTCATCAAACAGTACCAGAGGGTGTGCGTCGATGGCGACCCGCAGCAGGTCAAAGAGAGGCTGGAAGAACTCGCCGAGATGTACCAGACATCTGACCTGAGCGTGGTCACCATCACCCACAGCCTTGCCGACCGGGTGCACTCCTACGAATTGCTGGCCGAGGTCTGCGGGTTAACGCCGCTGGAGTGAGCCGTTGGTTCGTCTTTTTGGTGATGCTGATTGGTTGGTAGGGGTGCGGAAATCCCCCTCGGTCCCCCTTTACGAAAGGGGGAAGGATTGATATTCCCCCCACGCCGCGGGAACTTGCCTAAAAACTGTCATTCTGAGGCGCCAGCCTAAGAATCTCGTTGCTAGAACGCCGACACTGACCGAGAACAAAGAGACCCCCGTTGCGTCCGATTCCATCGAGACTTCCCGGCTATGCCGAGGACGCTCGATAAAATCGGCGCTCGACCGTTGGCCGGAGCTCGGGGTGACAGGTGGGAGTACATGAAGCGATGCCACAGGTCGTTATCACTTCTATAGACGACAAGCCCCGCCGCAGGGGAAGTTCAGTCCCCTCCCGA
>JADFNR010000008.1:0-46463 GCA_022563275.1 Chloroflexota bacterium
TCCTGCGCCGGGTCATCCGCCGGGCCATCCGCTACGGACGCCAACTTGGACTGGAAGGGCCTTTCTTGACCGAAGTGGTGGGAGCCGTCATCCCTCTCTTCAGCGCCATCTACACGGAGCTCTCTGAAAATCATGATTTCATCCAGAGGGTGATTAGGCTTGAGGAAGAGCGGTTCGGTGAAACGGTCCAAGTCGGCGTCCGGGTACTGGAAGAGGTCCTGATTCCTCAACATAAGGATCTTCAAATTGCCGCGCGCTCAAAGTCCGTTCCGGACAAGTTCGATCTCGATCTGATACACGCGTCGGATGCGTTATTCATACCATCTCTAACCGCCGTTTGGGGACAAGCCAGAGAATCCCAAAACTCTGGAGTAGACCAGGAAATCATTGCGGCCGACGCCGGAACATTGTCCGGTGGCGAGCTTTTTATCCTTTATACCACTTTCGGATTCCCTCCGGAGCTGACCGCTGAGATCGCTCGAGAGCACTCACTAGAAGTGGACCTAGATGCATTCGAGAAGGAGATGGAAACCCATGCGGAGCAGTCCCGGTCCTCGGGCTCGTTCTCCGGCAGCATGGAGATGCAGACCTCCTACTCAGACCTGGGCCTCGGCTCCAGCGAGTTCGTCGGCTACAACTTGACGGAGCAGGATTCCAAGATCGCCGCCATCCTTTTGGGCGGAATATCGGTGGACCATGCCACCCAGGGCCAGCAGGTGGAGGTCGTCATCAGCCAGTCTCCCTTCTACGCCGAGGGCGGCGGCCAATTGGGCGACCGGGGGACCATCAGCGGCCCCAACGGCGTCGTCATGGTGGAGGACACCCAGAGCCCGGTGGCGGGACTGATCGTACAGCGCGGAACGGTGCAGCAGGGCGAGATTTCGGTGGGCGACCCGGTCACGGCCTCCGTTGAAGTAGCGCGCCGCCTGGATTCGTCCCGGAACCACAGCGGCACCCATATCCTGCATGCCGCCCTGCGCTCGGTGCTGGGACTCCACGTCCGGCAGGCCGGTTCATTGGTGGCCCCGGAGCGGCTGCGCTTCGACTTCAGCCATGTGAGCGCCCTGACCCGGGACGAGTTGCTGGCGGTCCAGTCTCTGGCCAACGACAAGGTGCGCGGCAACCTGACCGTCACGTCCCATGAGACCAGCTACAGCGAGGCGGTCCGCCAGGGGGCTTTGGCCTTCTTCGGCGACCGCTACGGCGACGTGGTCCGGGTGGTGACCATGGCCCCCGAAACCCATTTGATCGAAGACCCATTTAGCGTTGAGGTCTGCGGCGGCACCCACGTCTCGGCCACCGGCCAGGTGGGTACCCTGGTGGTGTTGGGCGAGTCCAGCATCGGCGGCGGCATGCGCCGCATCGAGGCGGTAACCGGCCGGGCCGCGGAGGAACTATTCCAGCAGCAGTCCGACCGTTTGGAGGCTATCTCTCAGAAGCTGCAGACCCCGGTGGCCGGCCTGGAAGCCCGGCTGGACAGCTTCATCCAGGAGAACGAAGACCTGCGAAAACAACTGGAGGGATTCCAAAAGACCTCCCTGCGCGGCGAGGCCGAAGAGTTACTGGGCAAGGTCCAGGATGTTGACGGCGTGAAAGTGGTGGCCGGCCGGACCTCGGCCGGCAGCGCCGACGGCATGCGGGAGATGGGCGACTTTCTCCGGGACAAGCTGGGCAGTGTCGTTGTGGCCCTGGCCGCGGTGGTCGAGGGTAGTCCCATACTGATCACCATGGTCACCCCTGACCTGGTGGAACGGGGACTCCACGCCGGCAACATCGCCCGGGACACCGCCAAGGTCATGGGCGGCGGAGGCGGCGGACGCCCCGAGATGGCCCAGGCCGGCGGCAAACAGCCCGAAAAAGTCGATGAGGCCCTGGCAGGCGTTCCGGACCTGGTGCGCCAGGGACTGTCCTGAGCATCCTATGGCCGATCAGATCAAGTTGATCGCTCTGGACCTGGGCGAGCGCCGCATCGGTCTGGCGGTCAGCGGCCCCGGCGGCCTGGTGTTACCCGCCGGGCACATCGTCCGCGGCAACCTGGCCCATGACGTCCAGGAAGTCATCGCGGCCGCTTCCCAGCGCCAGGCCCAGGGCATCGTTGTCGGACTTCCCTACACCCTCCAGGGCGAGACCGGCCCCTCCGCCAAACTGGCCCGGGGCTTCATCCGCGCCCTTCGCAAGGCCATCGGCGATGGAGGCTCCCTGGCGGTCTACGATATGGACGAACGCTTCACCAGCGTCGAGGCCGAGGGTCTGCTGCGGGAGTCCGGGGTGCAGCCATCCCGGGACCGGGCGTCCGTGGACGAGACGGCGGCGATGCTGATCCTGCAACGGTTCGTGGCTTCCTAGGAGTCCTGACCCAGCCGGACCGGCCACGGCGGCGGCCGCCAAAACCCCGCGGGTGGCGTCCACCCCCGGTGACGACCCAACCTTCAGGCGGTCCTGGTCCGCAACGGCGCGCTCACTTTGTGCAGGTACGCTAGGATCTCCCTTTGGGACTGAAGCACGCCGGTCTCATAGTAGGGGAACCCGTGTGTGCGGCAGAACTCTTTGACCACCTTATGCGCCTTTTTGAGGTTGTTCCGGGGCATGTTGGGGAACAGGTGGTGCTCGATGTGGTAGTTGAGGCCCCCGTAGACGAAGTTGGTGATGGGATTGGGGTAAAGGTTGCGGGTCGTGATTATCTGCTGGGTCATGAAGCCCATCTGTTCACCCTTCTCCAGCACCGGCATGCCCTTGTGGTTGGGGGCGAACACCGAGCCCATGTACAGCCCCGTCAAGCCGTGGTGAACAACGAAGAATAGCACCGCCAGCCCGGGGTCCAGCAGGATGAATAGCAACGCGAAGTAGACCGCCAGGTGGGCGCCCACCGCCAGCGGCTCGACTATGGGATACCTGACCTTGCCGCTGGTCAACAGGTGATGTATGCCCGCGAACAGAAAACTCAGCGACGCCAGAAACAAGACGGGGTAGAACAGGTAGGCCTGGTTTCTAACGATGAACCGGTGAAGGCCGGTCTTGTCCAATGCCGTCGATTCGTTGAAAGCGAGGACAGAGACATCGATGTCCGAGTCTTCCCCGATCTGATTGGGCTTCCGGTGGTGCTTCGCATTGTGCTTGTCTTTCCACCAGCTTGGGACCATGGACATAAGGAAACCGACCAGCAGGGAGAGGAGGTCGTTCCGCCTCTTGGAGGAGAAGATCTGGTAGTGGGTGGCATCGTGGCCGAGGAGCCCCAACTGGGTGAAGGCGAAGGCCATGAAGGCGGCGTTCACCAGTTGCAGCCACGAGTTACCCACGATCACCAGGATCGCAAGGCTGGCCGCCAGCAGCGCCAGGGTCAATGGGACCTTGTAAAGATAGTAAGCCGGCTGCTTGTCCAGCAGCCCTTCCTTCTTGATCAGCCGCCTTAGCTCGGCGTACTGCAGGGCATCTTGACGCAATGCGTCCGGTACGGAGGCCCCCCCTGATGGCGCCGGAACCCCGTTTCTCGTCGTCATCTGCACCTCCGCGTCTCTATGTTTCCAAGCGACTTACGCTTATCGATCCACCGGTGTTCCGATTTCACCGGTTCACCGGCGCTGGTTGGTTCGCTCACGGCCACTCCATGAGTCCGGAATTCAAATCTACCCTAAAGGCCGGGGGGCTCGTAAGCGCAGGACGGATCGGATTCCAGATAATCTCCCGAGAAGGCGTAGGCCCTAGCCCGGCACCCCCCGCAAACCTCTTTGAATGGACAACGGCCGCACTTCCCTTTAAGGAGGCCCGGGTCCCGCAAATCATTGAACAAGCGGGAATCACGGTAGATGTGGGTGAGTTGATCGGTGCGCACGTTGCCCGGCGAGAGGGGAAGGAATCCACTGGGCTGGACTTGACCGACGTGAGAGATGAAACACACGCCTTTGCCATCGTTGGTGGTGGGCATCCTGGTTGGCATGCCCGTCGGCGCCGGTTTGCTGGGCTCTTGGGAACCGGAACCGTCCCGCTGGAGCAACACGCGCCTGTAGGGTTGCCCCAGGGTAGTCCTGATGCTCAAGGTCGATTCCTGGGATAACTTGGCCAACCAGTGAAACACATCCTCGTGCTCCTGGGGCGAAAGCATGTCCTCAGTCACGGCCCTGCCGGTAGGAACCAGGAAAAAGAGGTCCCAGAGGACGGCCTCTGTGCGTCTGATCACCTGCTCCAGAGCGGCAAGCTCCGGATAGCTGAAGCGCGTGACCGTGGTGTTGATCTGAAGGGAAAGGCCGGCATCAACGGCGTCGGCGGCGCATTCCAGTGTTCGTTGAAATGAGCCCTGAACCCCGCGGAAAGTGTCATGGGTCTGGGCTTTGGCCCCGTCCAGGCTGAAGGAGATGCGGGAGATCCCGGCCTCTTTAAGCCGTTTCAGAGTTTCCGGGCGCATGAGAGCGGTGGCACTGGGAGAGAGGGCGACCCTGAGGCCCTTTTCCAGGCCGTAGCCGATGAAATCAAAGATATCCCGGCGCATCAGGGGGTCGCCGCCGGTCAGGACCAATATGGGCTGGTTCCCGAATTCCACCATCTGGTCCAGGAGCTGAAATCCCTCCTGGGTGGTGAGTTCCAGGGGATGGCGTTGGGGCTGGGCCTGAGCCCGGCAGTGACGGCATTCCAAAGCACAAGCCTTCGTCATCTCCCAGAAGATGACCATGGGCGCCCGATCGTGGTCTTGAGTCACCGCTCCAGTGCCAGGATGATGATGGTCTTGGGTCATGGCGCTACTTCGGTCGGGGACGCGGCCGTGATCTCTTGGTCGGTGAGGTAGCAGCCCGGGTCGGAAGCCCAAACCCTGCCCACGGCGGCCTCGGCCCTAACACGGAAATTCCCATTGCAGATATCCAAAAAACGGCAACCCGAACACCGTCCCTCCAGAAGTGGCTTGCGGTCCTTCAATCCAGCCATCAAGGGGTCCGATGTGTCCATCCAGATATCTCCGAAAGAGCGGTCACGTACGTTGCCAAGGCTGTAGCCGCGCCAGAACTGGTCCGGGTGCACGTCGCCTCTCTCATCCACGCACCCGATGGCGATACCCGAGTTGTTGCCTCCGTTCCATTGGAGCAGCTTGTATACCTCTTCGGCCCGGACCGGGTCCTCTTTCAGTAGCCTCATGTGGAGGTAGGGGGCATCGGCGTGGTTATCGACGGTGAGGACCTCTTTCTCCAGGCCCCGGTGGTATAAGTCCTGTGTTTTTTGAAATATCAGGTCCACCAGTTGCCTGGTCTCCGCTGGAGCCAGGGCAACGCGGTCCCGGTTCTTGGCGCGGCCGGCATAGACCAGGTGATAGAAACAGACCCGGTCTATTCCCCGCTCTTCCACCAACTGGAAGATATCTTCCACTTGATGGTAGTTGTAACGGGTGAGGGTGAATCTGAGGCCCACTTTGACGCCGGCTTCCCGGCAATGACCGATGGCTGCCAGGCTTTTTTGGAAGGTGCCCTTCACTCCGCGAAAACGGTCATGGACCTGGCCCAAGCCATCCAAGCTGACACCCACGTAGGAAACCCCGGCTTTTTTGATGTCCCGCGCTACTTCCGCGCTGATCAGTGTGCCGTTGGTGGAGAGGACTACTCTTAACCCCTTGCCGGAAGCATAGCTGGCCAGTTCCAGGGTGTCTGAGCGGTACAACGGCTCGCCCCCTGAGAGCAACAGCACCGGCACGCCGAAATCCGACAATTGGCCGATGAGGTCTTCTGCCTCGCTATGGGATAGCTCATTGGGATAGGGCCGGTCCTTGGACTCGGTGTAACAATGCAGGCAGTGGAGGTTACATCTCCTGGACACGTTCCACACCACAACCGGTTTCTTGATCTGGCCAAAGCGCAAAAGCTCCCGGGGCATGGAGCCGCCATTCCTTCCGTGACGCAGTACCTCGCTTGCTTTCAGGTCACCGCACAGAAGCCTGGCTACATCCAGCATCAACACAATCTCCTTGGACTGATGGGAACTAATCGCGCTTGGCTGTCCGTTATTTGCCGCCGGATCTGGGAAGCCAGTCCGTCCAACTCTTGAAGGGAGTACCGAGGCATAGCCTCGACGCCCCCGCAGTCACCGGCCATGGCAACCAGGTTCTCAGCCGATGGGGAGGGCAGTTCCGGGGCAATGGCAAAACCTTGGCCACCGCGCGTTGTACTTGAAACCTTCGGCCACCGGTCCGTTTGACCTTGAGTCCGCCACTCATTGTGTGGTGGGCGTAGAAACAGCTTAAGTGCCGAACGGACTCCATAAATCGGGTCTTTCGGACCAACTCACGATGCGGTTCGGCCCGTCTTCCAAATCACTCTGCTGCCGCGTGCCTGGCCGCCAGATAGCCAAAGGTCATGGCCCCCCCGAGTTCACAGCCTGCTTGGTAGCCGATGCCGTAGAAGTGGGCGCTGGTGCTGCCGCAGGCATAGAGACCCGGTATGGGCTGGCCCCGCAGGTGCAGCACCTGGCCGGACTCGTTGGTCATCAGGCCGGTGGAGCCGGTGGCCGCAGGTTCCAGGGGAAGGCCATAATATGGCGGCTTGTTCAGAGCACCCAGATTTGGGTTGGGCTCGTGGGTGAGGTCTCCGCTGACGGAGTTGGCGAAGGGGAACTCGCCCCGGCCAAAATCTTGGTCCTTCCCGGCGGCGGCGAACCGGTTGAACCGGCGGATGGTCTTGCTTAAACCCTCGCCGTCGATGCCCATTTCTTGGGCCAACCCCTTGACCGTTCTGTTTCTGATGAGCCAATCGGGAACGTCCTGGCCGGGTTGGATGCTGCCTAAGCCATATTTGTCCAGGTAGGTCTGATCGAAGACCAAGAAACACGGAACATTTACGTACCGGTGCCGCCGGATGTCGAAGTTGCGCAGGGTGGCGCCGACCTGTTGGCCGATGGACTCGTCGGCGAACCGGTTGCCGTCCAGGTTCACCAGGATACTGTGGGGGAACCCCGACTCGTTGTTGGTGACACCACGGTAGAGAGGTACTCCGTAGTGCTCCTCCCCCGGAATGACGTAGAGCAGGTCCTGCTGAAACATGGGTTTTACGCTGATTGCGGCGCCGATCTCGCCTGCCATGACCACCGAATCGCCGTCCACGCTGGGCGGCAGGAGCGATTCAGTGGCGTGAATCTCGCTGAACCGCCTGGTCAAAGCCTCGTTTCTGATGTTGCTTCCGGTGGCAAGAACAACGCCTCGACGGGCCATGATTCGAATCTCATTGCGTCCTTGCTTGGCGATGACCCCTCGGACGCGGCCGTCTTCCAGGACCAAGGACTGCACCTGGGTCTCGAGGTGGAAAGGGATATGACGCCGGAGCACCGCGCTCATCAAGTGCCCGATGAGACCGGCCCCAAAGGTGCGTATGTCTTTCTCCATGCGCTCCCGGATAAGCTGCCGGTCCCAATTCTGCGGCCGCGCCCGGCCTCCCCAACTGGCAACTTCTTCGAAGGTCGCGCGGTGGGTGACCGCCGGGGCGGCCCGCAGGTGTTCCTGCCATGCGCCCAATGACTTGGCCTCGAAAGGCCTGACTTGAAGATTTCGGCCTTCGCCCAGGGAACCGGGAGCCATGCCCTGGAAATAATCGGGAAAGCCCGGGACCACATAGAAGGGGATCCCCACATCGTCACAGAAGAATCTGAGGGCTTCGGGCGACGTGTCGATGTAGGCGCGAAGATTGCTTTCAAGCTCATGCCCGGCGGCCAGGTGGTGCAGATAGTTATAGGCGTCTTCCCTGGAATCCTCGATTCCCAGCGATTTTTCCAGGTGGTTGTCCCCCACCCAAACTATTCCATATGAGTAAGTGGTCCCGCCGCCGAACCGGTCGGACTTCTCCAGGATGACGGTCTCCAGACCTTGCGCTTGGGCCGCCAGGGCCGCGCAGCTTGCTCCCATCCCTGATCCGACGGCGATCAGGTCTACTTCCATTTCTGATTGGATCTTCGGGGCGAGACTTGGAGTTGTCATTGCGCGGCTCCTACTTGACCGGAAATTCGCATATCATACAGCAGCGTCCATCTATGCCCGCCGCCCAACTCTGAAAAAACCTCTGGGAGAGCCCGTTATGACCAGCTCGATTGGCAAGGCCGATACGGTGATCAAGAACGCCAACGTCATCACGATCGATACTAGCCGTCCCAGGGCCCAGGCCCTGGCCATGACCCACGGAAGGTTCGCTGGGGTTGGCAGCAACGAAGACATGGAAGGCCTGATCGGGCCGGGCACCAAGGTGCTGGACCTGGGCGGCAAGACGGTGCTGCCGGGGTTCATCGACGCCCACATCCACGTTTTGAGCAGCGGAATCCGCCACGTGATGGCCGCCGACTGCGACGTGCCGACGCTCAAGCAGGTCCAGGCGGGGCTGAAAGAAAGGGCCGGTAAAACGCCGGCCGGCCAATGGGTGCAGGGATTCAAGTTCGACGACACCAAGACTGATCGGACCGCGTCAAACGAAGGACGCCACCTCTACCGGGACGACCTGGACGCGGTGACCACCGCCCACCCCATCTTGGTGGCCCACCGGGCGGGGCACGTTTACTACATGAACACCGCCGCCCTGGAGGCGGCCGGGTTCAACGACGAGACTCCGGACCCGCCGGGGGGAAGGCTGGGCCGGGACCCGGACACGGGCCGGTTGAACGGCATGATCTTCGAGCGGGCCATCGACCCGGTGCGGTTCGGCCTAATCCCGGTGGAGACCGAAGAGGTGCGACGGGAGGGACTGAGGACGATCTGCGGCATGCTGAACCGGGCCGGCCTGACCAGCGTCCACGACGCCAGGGTAACGGCGGAGGAGTTCCAGACCTATCAGGACGGAAAGGCCGCCGGGGAACTGAGCCTACGGGTGTACGCCTTGATGTGGTATCCCCAGTTTCCGGCCCTCCGGGACGCCGGTATCAAGTCCGGCCTGGGCGACGACCTGCTCCGCATCGGAGGCATCAAGATGGTGGCCGACGGCGCCATCGCCACCCGCACGGCCTACCTGTCCCAACCCTACGAGGGCTCCCAATGCGACCACGGGATCCTGGCCATGGAGCAAGATGAGATAGAGGAACAGGTGATGGCCATGCACCGCGCCGGCTTCCAGGTGTGCATCCACGCCAATGGCGACCTGACCATCGACATGGTGCTGACGGCCTACGAGAAAGCGCAAAAAGCCCACCCCCGGGTCAACACCCGGCACCGCATCGAACACTGCACATTGGTCAACGAAGACCTGTTGATGAGAATGAAAGCGCTGGGCTGTATCGCGACGCCCTTCTGCACCTACGTCTATCATCACGGCGAGAAGATGCGCTACTACGGCGAGCAGAGGCTGGAGTGGATGTTCGCCCAGCGGTCTTTCATCGATACCGGCGTGGTCTCAACCGGGGCCACCGACTACCCGCCCGGCCCCTTCGAGCCCCTCTTGGGGATCCAAAGTTGCGTGACCCGCACCGACAGCACGGGCAAAGAATGGGGCGTTAACCAGCGGGTGTCCGTTGAGGAGGCCCTGCGGCTGTATACCCTGAACGGCGCCTATGCGTCATTCGAGGAAGACAGCAAGGGGTCCATCGAGACCGGAAAGCTGGCGGACCTGGTGGTCTTGGGCAGCGATCCCAACAAGGTGGACCCGCTGGGGATCAAGGACATCGCAGTGGAGCGGACGATAGTCGGCGGGGAGACGGTCTACGGGGGATAGGAAACTTACTTACGCTTCCCAATGGTTGGTGCGCGATTCCAGCCGTTCTTCCCGAAGGTGCGCGATTCCGACCGTTCGTCCTGAGCCCCGTCGAAGGGCTTCGGCGCAGTCATGGTTCGACGGAGCTCACCACGAACGGAACCGGGTGTCTTTGCCGTTCGCCCTGAGCTTGTCGAAGGGTCCTGCCTCGGGTAACGGGGATTTTGAAATAACTATTAGAGGTAAACCCGCTCGAAGTCGTCTGAAAGCACGGACATGTTGTCCAGGTCCCAATCGAAGGACAGCACCACCGACCGGTCGGATGTGGCCTCCAGGACCCGCTTCCCGTCCTGGGTGACCACGCTTTCGGCCAGGCGGTAATCAAGCTCTCCGTCCTCGCTGCCAGAGCGGTTGCAGACCATCACCGGCAAGCCGGTGTCGGCCGACCGGGCTTCCCACTCTCCGTCGGGTCCGCAGTGGCCGGGGCCCCAGGACACTGGGGAGACCAGCAACTGGGCGCCCTTGTCCTTGAACACCTGGGCGATCTCGTTCTTGTAGCCGTCGGCGCAGATCAATATGCCGGTCTTGATGCCGTCGCATTCGATAGGTTCGATCTTCCACCCGCCGGTCGACCATGATTCCGCCCCGCCCAGGGCTTTAACCTTGCGGTGCTTGCCGATGATCTCCCCGTTCCGGCCGATTACGAAAACGGTGTTGTACATCTTACCGGTGGCCGGGTCCCGCTCCGGGTGGGAAAGGAAAACCGTCAGACCATGCTCCTTGACGAGACCGCAGAACTTGTTCATCCAGGGGTCGGGCTGGGGGAGGATCCAGTCGGTGCCGATGGTCTTCATGAACAGGTAACCGGGGATGCACAGTTCGGGTGTTATCACCCAATCCGCGCCCTGTTGGGCGGCGACCTCGACGCCCCGCTCCACCAGTTCGCGGTTGTGGTCGATCTCGCTGGTGACAGGGGCCAGATGCAGGAACGAAACCCGAAGCGTTTTCATCTTCGGGGGATTATAGCATCCGGCGTGGGCAGAGCCTTTCGGCCTTGACGGCCAGACGCCGTGACATCAGAATAAACTGTGACGCCATGAGAACATTCTGGTGTCCGTTCCCTCTTTTTGAAGCCCCGTAGTGTAGCGGTAACACGCCAGCCTTTGAAGCTGAAATCTCTGGTTCGAACCCAGGCGGGGCTGCCAATGTTTCCATTTGTTTCGTTTTCCACAAGGTCGCTTGCAACCTGTGAGACCTCGACGCTATGTATCGTTTATGATACATTTAAAGATATGGGATCGGTCTGTCCCGGAATTTCTACGCAGTGGAGCAAATGATTCCGACCGTCCCCAGAGAGGACTTCGGACTAGATTCTCCACAAGCAGAGCGGGAATATGAGCGCAGAGCTTGTCAAAAACGCAGATCGTATGATGACCTCCGCGGAACTACAAGTGGATGGAATCGAGGTTATCTTCGCTGACGGCCGCAGGGGATTGGTTCCCTTTGCGGAGATTCCAGGTGTCGATGTAAGCGAGAGGCTGGCAAAAATAGAGCTACCGAACCCTTATGAGGTCGTCCTGCACACCAAGTCCGGAGCAACGGTCGACCTATCGTGGGACTTCGTTCGCCATTATTGCAACTCCTCCTACCAGCCAAGAATTGAGGCGGCCGCTCTGGTGGGCAGAAAGGTCGTCGGCGCCACAATCCGGCGGTTGAGGGAGTCCATCGGCCTCACCCAGCAAGCCCTGGCC
Organism: Chloroflexota bacterium; assembly: GCA_022563275.1. The sequence continues at coordinate 11,384 of JADFNR010000008.1, forward strand.
CAAGCGGCTGGGGTCGGGCGAGTTACGTTGGTGCGGATCGAGAACGGAGAACAATCGCCAAGGTATGACACACTGGTGTCCCTGGCTCAGGGCTTAGGCCGGCCCGTTCAGCTCTTACTGGTTAGTGAACAAGATGCTTGGGAAAACGCAATCGCAGCCTCAGGCGCGTTTAGGACGGATGGGGCTGATTTTAAGCCGGTTCAGATTCGCGGGGCATATCTTTCGGAAACCGTGCTCCGCGACAGACTTTAAAATTGGCGCTGTATTTTCTTGAAACCAGCGCCCTGGTAAAACTCTACGTTCAAGAAGAGGGTACGGAGCGGCTCCTCCAAATCGCTTTGCCCTCTGCCGGAAACCAGTTGGCAATTTTGTCCATCGCTCAAGTCGAATTCCATTCGGCCGTTCGGCGACGGACACGCGATGGCGACATTGACGAAGCGGTAGCGGCACAGGTTCTTGGAAGTTTCGACGCTGATGCAGTATCGAGATTCATAACGCAAGCTGCGGACGAAGTGGTGATCGATTTGGCCTGCGGGCTCTTGGCCAATTACCCCTTGCGTGCCTATGATGCGATTCAGCTTGCCGGATGTCTTGCCTTACGCTCCATAGCTCCTGAACCACCGGTTTTTTCTTGTGCCGACCACAGGCTCCTGGAGGCCGCTGAAAACGAAGGCCTAACTTGCATGGACCCAGCATCTCGATAATCAAGTACTTGGCCTCAGGGAATACTCCGAACCCCACGCCCACGTCCCTCCCTCCCCCAACAACCCACCCACACGTCACATTGACCCTGCAGCCACGGCGCGAGTATATTACCGGCAATACGGCGGTCCGGGATTACAGGGTCCGCCGAATGCGAGGTTTATCGCAGCGTGTATGCCTTGATCCTGGCCGGCGGGAAGGGTGAAAGACTCCGACCGCTGACCGATACCCTGCCCAAACCCATGGTTCAGGTCCGCGGCAAGCCCATCCTGGAACACCAGGTGGCCTGGCTGAAGTCCGGCGGCGTGACCGACGTGGTGTTTCTGGCCGGTTACCGCTGGGAGGCCATCAAAGACCATTTCGGCGACGGCAAGGCTTTCGGCGTCAACGCCCATTACAGCGTGGAAGATTCACCCCTGGGCCGGGGCGGGGCCATCAAGGCGGGGTTCCCCAAGGTCCCAGGAAACGAAGAAACGGTGGCCGTGCTGAACGGAGACATCATCACCGCCGAAACATTGGATAACCTGTCGGCTTATCATCGGGAACGAAGATCGGCAAACCCATCGCACCTGGCCACCATCATGGTGGTGCCCATGGTCAGCCCCTACGGACTGGTTGACATGGACGAGTCGGGCACCGTGACCGGGTTCCGGGAGAAAGTGGAGATGGAGCACTGGATCAATGCCGGCATCTACCTCTTTGAGCGTTCCATCGCCGCTGAGTTGCCCGACCTTGGGGACCACGAGACCGAGACCTTTCCCAGGCTGGCCAAGGCCGGACGGCTGGCGGCCATGAGGTCACGCAGGTTCTGGCGCAGTGTGGACTCTTTCAAAGACCTGAGGGAAGCCGAAGAACACGTTGGGAGTTGGTGAACCAGGGGTTATACTATCTAATCGCCTAGATGCCGTTGAACCGGCGGCGGCAGATATCCATATAGGCGTTGTGAGCATCATGACCCAGAGCGAAGCGCCAAAGGCGGAAACGCCCGCAAATATCTCGGGCGTCGTCGCCCAGGCGGCGGCCAAGATCAAAGCCAACATCGAGCGGGTGTTGGTGGGCAAAGGCGATGTCATCGACCTGACGCTGGCCGCAGTGCTGAGCGGCGGGCATATCCTGGTGGAAGACGTGCCTGGCATCGGCAAGACCACTTTGGCGCGCTGCCTGGCCGAGTCGCTCCAATGTTCTTTCAAGCGCATCCAATGCACCCCGGACCTGATGCCCTCTGACATCACCGGGGTCCATTTCTACAACCAGAAGACCGGCGAGTTCGAGTTCCGGCCGGGGCCCATCCTGGCCCAGGTGGTGTTGGCCGACGAGATAAACCGGGCGACTCCCAGGACCCAATCGGCGATGCTGGAAGCCATGGCTGAAGGGCAAATAACGGTCGATGATCTGACGATCCCCCTGCCCGCGCCGTTCCTGCTCATCGCTACCCAGAACCCCATAGAACTGGAAGGCACCTTTCCCCTCCCCGAAGCCCAATTAGACCGGTTCTTGATCCGTATACGCATGGGTTACCCCAACGAGGTCCAGGAGGGGGAGATGTTGGCCCGGTTCAACGGCTCAAATCCCCTGGCCGACCTCCAGCCGGTGGCCGACGGTCCAGAAATCTTGGAGTTGCAGCGCCTGGTGCAGCAGGTGTACGTGGACCCAGTATTGAGAAACTACATTGTGCAGTTGGTGCAGGCGACCCGTCAGCACCCCGACGTGGAATTAGGCGCCAGCCCGCGGGCGACTATGGGACTCTACCGCTGCTCCCAGGCTGTGGCCGCCATCCAGGGCCGGGACTATGTGGGTCCTGACGACGTTAAGCTATTGGCTCCCTACACCCTGCCCCACCGCATGATCGTAAAGTCTCAAGCCCGGCTGCGCGAGCGGTCCGCCGAAGACGTGATATCCGACGTTCTCTCCGCGGTGGAGGTCCCGGTTTAACCCCGGCCTGAAAATCGGACTAAAAACCGGACTGAGAAACCGGCCGGGGGACCGCCATGCTTAACGATTTCTGGGTTTTCGTCAGCGGCGTCATGATATTCATCGGCCTTCTGGCCAGTGAAGGGTTGCTGTTGGTGGTGGGCTCGCTGGTGTTCGTGCTGGCGATAGCGGCCCGCATCTGGGAACGTTTCGCCTTCCATTCTGTTAGTCATTCACGCACCATCAGCCGGCAACGGGCCTTCATCGGCGACACCGTGGATTACTCAATCTCCCTGGACAATGACAAAGTGCTGCCGCTCATCTGGGTCGATATCCAAGATACCTTCCCGGAAGGGTTGGAACTAACTGGGGCGACCATGCGTGGCACCGGGTTTGAGGAGAACCGGCAGCACACCATCACCACGTCCCTGCTCCCGTACCAGAAAGCCACTTGGAAATATTCCCTGATTTGCTCGCAGCGCGGTTATCACCGTATCGGCCCGGTGCGTTTGCGGACCGGTGACATATTTGGGTTCAGCTCCGCCGAGACGCGCTACAACCATTTCGACCATATCTTGGTATTTCCCAAGGTTGTAGACCTGGAAGGACTGTTGTTCCCTCCGGAACATCCCTCTGGAGAGATCCGCGGTTCAAGGCCGGTTTACTTCGACACCAGCCGGGTGATGGGACAGCGGGACTACCAGGCCAGAGACCCGATGAAGCACATCGATTGGAAGGCGACCGCCCGCGCCCGAAGGCTGCAGACCAAGGTCTTTGAGCCGGTGGTGTCGCTGAACATATTGATCGTGATGAACGGCTCGACCAGGGAACACTCGTGGCAGGGCAGCAACCGGCGTCTCTTCGAGCGGACCGTCACCGTGGCGGCGTCGGCGGCGTGCCTGGCGGACCAACGGGGTTACACCTACGGCGTGGTCAGTAATGCGGTGGCCAGCTACACCGGAAAATGGATCAATGTTCCCATGGGAGCTTCATCCAAGCAACTTTCCATGGTCCTTGAGGCCCTGGCCATGGCGGCGCCTTATGTAGTCGCCCCTCTGGCGGAGGTGGTGAACGCGGGAAGGGACTCCCTTCCGGCGGGTACAACGGTAATACTGGTCACACCGTCCCTCAGTGACTCCCTGCTCGAAGATATAGCCGGCATTCGGAGCCATGGTTGCCCGGTTCTGGTCTTGTACACCGGGGACGGACTTCCGGACCGGGAATTAGGTGAAATTAAGGTGATCCCTATGTCCAGCATCTTGGACCCTCTGGAGGTACATGAGCCGGTCATGGCGGATTAACTCAGTAACCGCGGTCGCGATGTTCCTGGAGAGCTGTTCGCTCTACCTGGTCTTCGCGGCGTTGGGGGCCGTCCTCAACCAACCGGGGATCGTCCTGCCGTTCTGGCTGGTGTTGCTGGCGCTGGGCTCCTCATATCTCCTGATGTCCTACATCCTCTCGGTCAACGTCAATCCGCGCATCAGAGGCCTGATGGGCCTTGCCACCGGACTCCCAGCGTTGTTGGTCATGACCAACATGAATACCGGTCTTGGCTATGTTCCGATGAACACGATCATCTCTGGCGACATCGTTTCCACGGTAGCCATCATCGGGACCTTGGTGTTCTTGATCGTCGTCTGGTGGCGGGGTTCCAGCGTGGCCCAAGAGGTTATATCGCTGGATGCGGTGCGCGCCGCTTTCCTGTGGGGCCTGGGCGTGCTGTTCGCCACCGCCCTGGTGGACAGTTTGGTGGAGGAGCGGGTGGTCAACGGCTTCTTGGTGGTAGGATTCTTCGCGGTTGGCCTGCTGGGGCTTTCCCTGGCCCGGTTCTCCTCGGAGAGCGGAGAGACCCACACCATGTCCCGCGAATGGATCATGCCTATCGTGGTCAGCGTTGCCGCGGTGGTTTTCTTCGGACTGGTCATCAGCGCCATCGGGCTGGGCGGTTTGGACGATGTGACGCGGGGAATCGTGAAATTCGGCGGCGCGGCCGGGTTCTGGATCCTGCGGCCGGTCTTGCTGCTGATGGGGTTGTTCGCCGGCCTGATCGTGGCCCTCGGCAACTGGGTATCGGGGATGTTTGGATCAGGCGACTTTACGGGGTTGATGGATGCTCAGCAGCGGTTGGACGATTTCCACGAGGGGCTCAGACTGCAGAGCGAAGAGAAAGAACCTTCAACGGCCCTGGTCACCATACTAAAATGGTTGGCGTTGGCCGTGGCGTCGTCGGTGGCGGGGTGGTTGGTCTACCGGTTATTCCGGTCCCGGCGGTTCAAGAGCCAGGAGGGTGATGTTGAAGAGACTAGGGAGTCGCTTTTCACCTGGAGACGGGCCAACGACGATGTAGCCGGGATGATTGCCGCCTGGTGGAACAGGATGTTTCCGGTGCAAGAAAAGAAGTTGGACGGAGGCAAGGACCCCGCCACGCCCAGGGAGTTTTACCACGGTTTCTTGGGGCTGGCCACCCGGTTGGGCCGTCCTCGCCGTGACTGGGAAACCCCCCACGAGCATCAACGGGGCCTATGGGGCCTCCTGCCAACCGACCCGGTCTACCGGATCGTGCAGCGGTTCCAGCGCTCGCATTACGGGCGGGGTGGGTCTGACGATACGGGCATCGACGACCTGCGAAAGGACTGGAAAGAGATAAACGACTTCGTGGACGAAGAGGACCTTTAGCCCCGTTGTTTTCGGGACTTAGCACCAGACTGGGTCCGGTTATTTCTTGCTTCCGGCTCGCAGCTCGTCAAGCGCTTCTTTGATCTCTTCGAATCTGACGTATCTGACGTTGCCGTCGAAGGCGGACGATGTGATCAGTATCCCCAGGAACTCGCCGAATTTGTTGAACACCCCGCCTCCGCTCATGCCGTTTGTCGCGGCGGCGTCCACCTGACCGATGGCGAAATCGCCGGGACGGATGTTCCACAAAGCCCCGATGCGGCCAAAGGTGACCAGAGGAATATTGGTTGAGATATTTGGAACGAACCCGATCAAAGCGACCTCGTATCCGATATCCGCTACGAACCGCTGCGATAGGTTGGCGAACACCTGGTTCGCGATAGGCAGCTCGATGGTCAAACCCGGAGCGGGGTCGTCCAAGGTGAGCAGCGCGAGATCGCGGCCGGTGTCGTACCCGGTAACCGTGGCCCGTTGAAACACCCCGCCTTGCACAGAGACATCCACCCGGCTGGCCCCGGTGATCACGTGCTCCGCGGTGATTATCTCAGTGGGCGAGATGCGCACTCCCGATCCCTGGGAAAAGATTAGATTGATATACGTGACGGCGGCCCGCATGTCGCCGATAAAATCGGCAAAATCCGGTAGCGGCTCCCCGGGCAACCCCTCCGGGCCCCTGGGACCCACGAACCCGGGGAATCCCCGTGAGCCGGTGCCGCCTGCGCTTCCCTCGGGCCCCCGCTCACCTTGAACGCCCTGCGGGCCTGGATTCCCTGCCAAGCCGGGTTCGCCGGATTCGCCAGCCACACCCTGGCACGCCAACAGGGCGAGCACGCCAAAAACAGCCAATGCCACCAGGACCGGCCTGAGACGGATTCTGAAACGGATTCTGAAGGGAAGATTGCCGCGAGGTGTTTTCAAGCTATACACTGGTCGCCGGTGAGTGACCGCCGTGGCGGACCCGCTGTCGCGTCCCGGCGTTTTTTCTTTGGCTTTTTAATATACGTGGGTCCAAAAATTTCCGATGTACCGACTCGTAAATAGGCTGCCGTTTTTCTACGGTTGGACCATTCTTTTCGCGGCCGGCAGTTCCATGGTCGTCCGAAACGCCGCCGCCAGTTTAACACTGGCCGTTTTCATCTTTCCCATGTCCGAAGACCTGGGGTGGAGCCGGACCCTCATCGCCGGGGCCGCCAGTCTGGGCGGCCTGGTGGCCACGGTGGCCTCGCCGGTGGTGGGCTGGGCCCTGGACCGGTACGGCGCCCGGGTGATACTGACCGGCAGCGTACTCATTCTAGGACTTTCAACCATGTCGTTGGCCTGGGCCACGACGCCCATTGCGTTCTATCTGGCCTATGCCACCGGGCGCGTCCTATTTTCCAGCCCAATGAACATCGGTTCTTCGGTGGTTGTGTCTAGATGGTTCATCAGACGGCGGGGCCGGGCCACGGGAATCTTGTTCCTTTCCCATTCTCTGGGCATGATTACCTTTCCCCTTATAGCCGGGTTGGTGATCAAATACCGTGGTTGGGAGGATGCCTGGATCGTGTTGGGAGTCTTGGTCTGGGTGTTGGCACTGGGGCCGGTGTCGCTGCTGGTGCGGCAGAGCCCGGAATCGATGGGTCTACTGCCCGACGGAGACCCGCCGGACCAACTGGCCGCCGGCAGGGAAACGGAAGCCGCCGCCGATGAGTCAAGCTGGACCCTGAGGGAGGCCGTCCGCACTCCCGCTTTTTGGCTGTTGGCGCTGGCCACCGGCTCCTTGTTCCTGCTTCAATCCGGCACAAACATCCATCAGGGGGCCTATTTCCTAGACCAGGGACTGGGCTTGGGCGTTTCAGCGGCTTCCTTGAGTCTAAACGCGGTTTTCACTGGTGTTGGCAGTCTGTTTTGGGGTTGGCTGGTGGACCGGGTCCCCGTCCGGTACACCTACGCCGCTGTCGCGTTGATGATGGCGGTGGCGCTGGTCTTGTTCCCCCTGGCCGACACTACGGTCGAGGCCCTGGCCGTGGCTTCCATATTCGGAATGGCCGTGGGCGGGATCTTGGTGGTGCCCGTGGTGGCCTACGCCAACTACTTCGGCCGCCGTTCGCTGAGCGCCATCCGGGGCGTGACTGAGCCCTTCGTTTCCCTGGGCCAGGCCATCGGAGCGGTATTCTCCGGCATCATCTACGACGTGACCGGCAGCTATAAAGACGCGTTTCTGATCCTGTCCATCCTGGGCTTCGCCACCATCGCCATGCTGCTGGCCACCAGGGCGCCGACCAAGGCGGGGGCAGCGTCGGAAGCGGACCGCGAATAGACTGTCACTGACCTAGGCGGCGTTTCCTATGTCTTGTGCCAACGTATAACATGGATAACATGATTTCGATGCGTAAGCGGAGGACGGCCATGGCCGAAGACCCGGAGGAAATAGAGAGGCTCTGGATCGTTGAAGCTAAAAGAAGAGCCCAAGAGCTTCAGGAAAATCCCGGTATTGGGATTCCGGCCGAAGTAGTATTTAAGAGACTGAGGTCTGAACGCCAAGCCATTGAACGCGGGCTGGCCGATGCAGATGCCAAGCGCACCATCTCAAACGAGGAGATGGCGCGGCGTATTCGTTCGTGGCAGATTTAAGAAGACCTGAAATATTAGGGCACTCGCCCCCTACCGAAACTCCGGCAAGACCTCTGAGGCAATCGTCTCCATGAGCCGCTTTAGGGCGGAGACGTCACCAGAGTTCAGGGCCAACACCATGTGGTCAACCCCCGCGTCTTGGTAGGCTTTTATTGAGGCCACCATCATGGCCGGGTCGTGGCCGGGTAGAGTCGTCCGGCTGGCGGCCCGGTCGCTGGATGGCTGGCCGTGCACCTCGACTTCAACCCTGGTTGACCAGGCCATCTTACTGGGGTCCCTCCCCGCGGTTGCCGCCGTTTCGGTGATCTCCCGCTTGGTCAGGGCATATCCCTCCGGCGAGACACCGGTGGGATGCCAGCCATCGCCCCGCAGGGCAGTCCGTTTGACCGCTCCGGGGCTGGAACCGCCGACCCACACCGGAATGGTGGACTGCACCGGTTTGGGCGAGAAGTAGAGGTCCGAGAAATCCCAGCGCTTGCTCTGGTAGCGGGGCAGATGGTTGGACCAGAGCTCCTTCATGATGTCGATGCACTCATCGGTAAGTGAGCCCCTCTGGCGCATGGATATGCCCAGGGCATCGAATTCCTCGGTCATCGCTCCCACGCCCACGCCCAGGATAACCCTGCCGCCGGACATCTGGTCCAGAGTGGCGGCGTATTTGGCCAGTTCAACCGGGTTGTGATACGGAAGCACCAGCACCGAGGTGCCCAGGGTAACTTTTGACGTCGTGGCCGCCAGGTAAGAGAGGGTGGCCATGGGATGGTAGTAGGGCTTGTCCGCCAACCGCTCGCGGATGTATCCGGTGTTGAACAGGTGGTCCATGACCCAGACCGAGTCGTAGCCCAGATCTTCGGCCAGGGGGCCGAATTCCAAAACCTGTTGCGGGTCCTCAACACCCCAGTTATTGGGAATAGTCACACCGAACTTCACGGGAATCTCCTTGGTATTTGAGATGTGAGGACGGAAAACTGGGGGACTAGGCGGTGTTGGCGGCCTCGATGAGGCGTGCCGTCTCGATGGCGGCGACGGCCGTGTTGGCCCCCATGTTGCCCGACTTGCCTCCGGCCCGGTTCAAGGCCTGCTCCATGTTCTCGGTGGTCAGCACGCCGAAGATGGTCGGCACCCCGGTTTCCAGGGCCACGGAACTTATGCCACCGGCGGCCTGACTGGCCACCAGGTCGTAGTGGGAGGTCTCGCCGCGTATGACCGCCCCGAGACAGATGACTGCCTGGTACCGGCCGGACTTGGCCAGGGCCTTGGCCACCACGGGCAACTCGAATGCCCCGGGGACCCAACTGACCGTGATGTCTTCGTCCCGGACCCCGTGACGGATCAGCGTCTCGACGGCTGAGTCCAGCAGCTTCCTGGTTATGACTTCATTGAAACGGGCAACGATCACTCCTACATGCAGTCCTTGACCGTTCATGTCGCCCTTTAATTCTTTGGGCACGCTTATTTCTCCTGGTGCAGTTTGTTTGCGGCTTTAGGCCTGGACCGGTGCGGAATCGGGTTGCCGGCGCACTCCGCACTGGATGATCTTTTCGACGAATTCGGTTTCGGTCACAACCCCGGCGAACTGGGTCAACTCGTTCACCACCGTCAGGGGGACCGACCGGACACCGTACTGTTGGGCCAGGGCGGGGAATTCCTCGATCTCCACCACGTCCCCGGTGATATTTTCGTTCTCCAACGCCAGGGCGTGGGCCAACCGGGCCATGGGTGGGCACTCGGCGCTGGCCGGATTGACGAACACCTGGATGTGTACCGGTTGGTTGATCCCGCGCAGTTTCTTCCGCGTGTCCATGCTCAGAGGACTGACGCCCCGGGAGATGGTCTTGATGTTTTCCACGATGACGGCTAGCTGATAGCCCATGGGCATTCCAAAGAACCTAAGCTTCGGGCCGCCGTTTGGTCCCCCTTTGAGGCCAAAGGCGATGGCCGGCACCTTGGTTATCCCTTCGTCGCGGGCCAGGCCGGGCTGGGCGTATACATCGATTGTTTCAAGGTGGACCTTTGGCGACAGCGCCGCCAATTCCTCCAACATCTGCTGAGTCTGGACACAGTATCTGCATTCCCTGCCCGGCACGGCGATGGGGGAGGGGCGTTGGGTGAACAAGCGCAGTTCTACCTCAGCCTTGAGGTCCTTTCTAAAGGTCCGCTTAAGCTGGGCCTTTTGTTGGTCTGGGATCAGCGCCTGCTGGGTCATTCACCGGTCTCCTGTCATCATCTGCTCTTAATCGGGGGCAGGCCCCTAGGTGGAGACCAGTTTACACGGGAAGCAGTGGGTTATCCAGCTTTGTCCAGCAGGTCGCGGATGGTGAACATACGCTGAAACAGGGTGAAACACGAGACTACGGCGATGGCCAGCAGGAACCACTCGATCTGGCCAACGATCAGCCCCACCCCCAGCAACACGACCCGCTCCGGGCGGGTCATCAACCCCGACTTGGTGAACACGCCCAGGCCCTCGCCTCGGGCGCGGAGATAGCTGACAGCCTGGGAGAAGATGAGCGCCAGAAGCAGCACCGTGATGAAGAAGATCTGCCGGTCCTCGCTGATGTCGTCCCGCAGCGCGAATACCGCAATGCCGACGAATAACGCGGCCTCGCTGAGCCGGTCAAAGACGGAGTCCAACAGGGCTCCAAAGGGGCTGACCTTGCCGGTGAGTCTGGCCAGCGCCCCGTCCATCAGGTCCAGTCCGCCGGCGAACAGAAACACTATCCCGCCGGCCAGCAGCCAACCGGCGCCGACCAGGTAGGCGGAAACCACGGTGATCAAGAAACCGAGGATGGTGATGCCGTTGGGGCTGAACTTGAGCGCCCTGAAGAACTTGGCACCCGGCAACTCTACGTAGCGGAGGACCGCGCCCCTAACCCGTTCGCGTCCCGGTAGAGCCATTAGAAGAGCCGTTAACGGCCTGTAAACAAGTGTTGTAGTAATCCTCAACCCGGCCGGCCACCACTTCCCACCGGTATTCCTCGGCCGACCGGTTGCCCTGGCCGCCCAATTTGCTGCGCAGTTCGGGGTCGCGGACCAATATTCCCAGTGCGTTGGCCAGGGCGTCGCTATCTTTCTTTGGCACCAGCAGCCCCTGCTCGCCGTCGGTCACGATTCCCCGGTACCCCTCAATGTCGGAAACGACGACCGGTTTGCCCGCCGACATGGCCTCCAGCAAAACGATGCCGAAGCTCTCGGCGCCGGTGGCCGGAGAGCAGAAGATATCGGCGCTGGCGTAGTAGCGTGGCAGCTCATCGTAGGAGACCCGCCCCACGAATTCCACGTCCTGCAGGTTGCGGGAACTCATTACACTGTAGGACTCTTTATCGGGGGACCCGGGGCCGACCACGATCAGCCGGATGTTTGGCTGCTCCCATTTCAGCTTGCTGTAGGCTTCCAACAGGTACCGCAGCCCCTTGCGCTTCTCCAAGCGGCCCACGAATAATATGTTCAGCTTGCCGTCTTGGTATTGAGGCAGCGGCGCGACATTGGATGAGAAATGCTTAAAGTCGATACCGTTGGGTATGATCTCGTAGTCTCCAGGGAAGGTGTTGTTTACATAACGGCGGGCGGCTGGAGATACGGCGATATTGCCATGGAGCCGTTTATGCCAGCGTTTGATTATCGGATGGGTGACGCGGTAGAGGTGCTGGCGGGCGTAGGACGCATGGAACGTTCCTACGTTCACCGAGTTGGAGAACTCCAGAACACATAATGGGAGTATGGGCGCCATCGGCTCATGCAGATGGATGATGTCGAACTGCTCTCGTTTCAACAACGCCCGGACCTTGGGATAGAGCCACCAAGAAAGGGAGACCCTGGCGATGGAGCCGCCGCTGGGAAGCGGGACCGAACGGCCCAGAGGAACCAACAGGTCGGCATCCTGAAAATCGCGGGAAGGGGAGTGCGGCGCCAACACCTGTACGTCATGTCCGGAGCGGCCAAGCTCCCGTGACAACTGGGCGACGTGGGCCGTTACCCCGCCGGGCCAGGTGAAGTCGTACGGAGAAACCATGGCGATTTTCACGGTGTCACTCCCGTCCCATCGCCTTCCAAGGACTCAGCTTCCTGATGATTCCTCGGCGATGAATGCCTCGACCAGATCTCTGGCTTGGTCGTCGGTGTATTGGATGGGGGGAGACTTCATAAAGTAGGCGCTAGCCCCTTCAACTGCTCCTCCCTGTCCGCGGTCCATTGCCAATTTCGCGCACCGGATGGCGTCGACCACCACTCCGGCGGAGTTGGGGCTGTCCCAGACTTCAAGCTTTAGCTCCAAGTTGATTGGAGCGCCGCCGAACAGGCGTCCCTCCATGCGGATGTAGCACCATTTGCGGTCCTTCAACCAGGGCACGTGATCGCTGGGGCCGATGTGTATGTCATCGGGTGCTATTTCTTCGTCCATCTGAGAGGTGACGGAGGTGGTCTTGGATATCTTCTTGGAGGTCAACCGCTCCCGCTCCAGCATGTTCAGGAAATCGGTGTTGCCGCCAAAGTTCAACTGGTAGGTGTTGTCTATGGTTACGCCCCGGTCTTCGAATAGGCGGGTGAGGACGCGGTGGGTGATGGTGGCGCCCAATTGGGACTTGATGTCGTCGCCGACGATGGGCACGCCGCGCTCTTCGAAGCGGTTGCGCCAATACTCTTCTCGGGCCAGGAACACCGGGATGCAGTTGACCATCCCGCAGCGTGCGTTCAGTATCTGCTCAACATACCACTTGGTGGCCTGTTCGCTGCCCACCGGAAGGTAATTGATGACGATGTCAACTTCCCGCTCCACCAGGATGCCGGTGATGTCGGCGGTGGAGTGGGGAGATTTCTTGACGATATCGACCAGGTATTTACCCACGCTGTCGTGGGTCATTCCCCGCTCGACAATCACACCGGTCTTTGGAACTTCAGCGAACTTGAGGGTGTTGTTGGGCGGGGCGAATATCGCTTCCGACAGGTCCTTGCCCACCTTATTCTCGTCGATATCAAAGGCCGCCACCACCTCGATGTCTTCGATCCGGTAACCGCCGATGGAATTGTGCATCACTCCGGTTACTTCGGCGTCGTCCGGAATCTCCACGTATTTATGTATCCCTTGGACCAGCGATGAGGCGCAGTTGCCCACGCCTATGATTGCAACCTTGATCTTCCCCACGGATATGGCTCCTTTTGCCCTTAACCAGCGTTGGTTTAACCGTTGAATCAACCAGTAAACCAAGCTGCTGCATTTTAGCAATTCGCCTCGGTCGCCACAAGAGGCGTGATTACGGATTACGACGCCTATCTAAACGATTCGGGCAGCAACAGGCGTCCCCACCTACCCCGGTCTAAGGTTGACTAGAAGAATCGGATTATGCCCGTGCGGTCATCATAACGGAATCGAACTCCGATCGTCTCCGGAACGCGGCCCTCTTGAAGACGTTCCTTGATGGTGTCCTCTATCGTCGCGGCCGCCTGTTCCGGGGTCGAGGCGTTGCGGACCACCTCGGCCAGCTCTTCGATGGTCATGTTGTCGGTGATGCCGTCTGTCGCCAGCAAGAGCCGGTCCCCCGCCGAGGGAGTAATCTCAACCTGGGCCGGCGGGCCCAGTTTTTCAGAAGCGCCGATGGCCCTGGCCACTCCCACGTGGAGGAAGCCGCCCGCGTGGCCCGAAAGCTTCTGGTGGCCGTCCTTGGTTATCAAGAACACCGGGCTGTCTCCGGCGGAGACGACCTGGATCTTGCCGCCCCGGCCCAGCACCGCGGAGACCGTGGTCAGGAGGAAGCGGCCTCCTCCCACACTGTAAAAGTCCTCGTTCATCTCCCCCAGGAGCTGGACTATGTCCTCTGCGTTTTTCAGGTCACCGGCATCCAGCGCCTCTTTCAATTCAGTGCTGGCCTGTTCGCCACCGTGGCCGGTGACGCCGTCCATCACCACGTCCAAGAACTCCCCGTTGCCCAAGTCTTTGCTCAGGAAGCTGTCCTCGCCGTGGGCTGAATTGTCCTGCATCGTTATGACTGTGCTCGCCAACATCGCGGCCAAACCTCAGGTTATCTGAATAGTCTACTTTTGACGTCTATACACGTGATCGACCCGCATGCATGGTCCATGGAAATCCGTGAAAATCCATGCTGTCAGGCGACATAACCGGCCATTTCCGAATCCGCGTCGAACAGGAATCCCCGCCAATAGTCTTCTTTTAACCAACTGGCGGCCTCCAGCCAGACCTGGCTGGCTTCGGTGGCGTTGGCCAGCGCGCCGTTCCGTTCCGCGATCCGGTCCAGGTAGGCCGTCAGGTCGGCCCGGAACTGAGTATAGTCCGTGTAGCTCCGCTCCCTGATCTTTGCCAGGACCACGGTGCCCGATTCAACGACCGCCGGAGCGCACCCGGCCAAGTCCCGGGCCATCTCGTCCAGTTCTTCTTCGATGTTTATTATGGGCCGGATGCCCCTTGGTTCGCGGTATCCCGACGCATCGGCCGGCGGTTCCAGGGGCGTGGTGTAGAACTTCATTATCTCCAAACAAACGTCGTTGATGTCCAGGGGCGGCCGGCCCCGGGGGGCGTCGTCATCCAAACGGGCGAGCGCCCCGGTGTCGATCACGACCATCTGCCCGTTGCCCGGCTGGTAGAAGATGTTCTGAGGCCGCAGGTCTAGGATAACGTAGCCGGCGCCTAGGTAGACCTCTTCCAGGTCCAATAACTGGTTGTGGACCGCATGCGCCGGTACGGCGCTGGGCTGGACCAGGGGAAACAATGTGAAAAGGTTCTGGCCGGCCCCGATGGGCACACCTTTGAACTTGGACATCATATCGCCCAACAGAGGGATGCCGCAGGCCCGTTCTTCCACCAGGACCCGGTATTCCTTGCCCAATTCGTCGCCGAAGAACCCATCGTGGATCGCCCGTTCGGTGTAACCCAGTATGGGTGTGATCAGTTTGGTGGAAAATCCGATTTCTTGATAAGCCTGCAGTATCTTCTCGGTGCGGGCCTCGATAGCCTGATGCTGATCCCGGCTGACCGCCTGGGGCACAGGCCGCTTTATGGCCACCTGCTTGCCGGTCTCCCGGTCAACGGCCGCCCTCACTTCATAGTCGGCGCCCACGCCCAGCCGTCCCGTCATCTCGTACCGGTCCAGGTCGACCTGCTCCAATGATGCTGCTCCAGGTGAATTTGGTATCGGAAGGTGGGCTGCTCAAATATGAGGGTGCGGCTGGTTTTCCTAAGTAAAGCTGGCCACGGATCGATCTGTATAGCCAGCTGAAACGGATGTCATTTGAGTTCAAAAACCCCGTTTGGAGACCGTCTGGATGGTACCTCTTGGCCTGGGAAAATGCAACAAGAGACCGAGCCTGAGAGCGATGCGGCCACAGATCGATTATTCTGTTGCGTCTGTACGGGCATCGGGCGCCCGGTATAGCAGGGTAACCCATTCTTCCTGAGGCCATTCGCTGACCAAGGTGAAGCCCAACGGCTCGACCGCGGCGGCCACCTCTTCTTTCTGGGTGATGAGCAGCCCGGAGGCGATGAACAGCGCGCCCGGCTTCAAGGCAGTTAGGATGAAGGGACAACGATCGGCGACCCCTCTGGCCGAGATATTGGCCACCGCCAGGTCAAACACCCCCGGGCCGGCGGTTGGATGGGGCACCGAGCCCAGGCCCAACCTGACCTGTTTGCTGATGCCGCACCGCCGGAAATTGCGGCGGGCGGCGGTTACGGCCTGGGAGTCTATGTCCAGGGCGGTTGCCCGTCCGGCGCCCAGCTTCATGGCCGCGATGGTCAATATACCCGAGCCGGTGCCAAGGTCCAGCACCGTCATGCCGGGGGTGATGTGCTGCTCCATGGCCTGCAGGCAGGTGTCGGTGGTGGGGTGGTACCCGGTGCCGAAGGCCATCCCGGGGTCAAGCTCGATCACGATGTCTTCCGGGCCCGTGCTTGAATCCAATTCCAGCCAGGTCGGCTTTATCACCAATCGCTTGCCGATCCGCAGGATCCTGAAATGGGACTTCCAGGAATTCTGCCAGTCCTCATCTTCGGGCAGGTCTCGGATCTCCAGATCGCCGATGGGTTCTATGGCGCCCACCAACTTAACGCCAACTTCGATGCGGGCCAGCCGCTGTCTCGACCCGGATGTCAGGTAGGTCCGCAACAGGACCCGGCCTTCGCCGGCCAACTCGGTGCTCAGCCCCTTTCCGTAGCGGCCGAACAGATAGGATATTGGCTCCACGTATTCATGGGGAACGGTGATGCTTAATTCTTGCCAGGCCACCGGTCCTCCTGCGCTAGAGTTTAGAGTTTCATGTAAAAAGACCCGTGGGACAGGCCGTCCCCGGGTCTTTCTTCACGATCTGTGGTTGCTGGTCTCAATCGAGCCGGACTTTATACAGTCCGGTATCAACCCAGCGCTTCTTTGATCTTATCGAAGAGGCCCTTCTCATCCTCGTCTGAGGAGCCGCCCTCGCGGGAGCCTCGGTTGGAATCGGCGAATGACTGGGCCAATTCCTGCAGCAGCTCTTGCTGCCGGTCATCGAGTGACCCGGGGACCCTTACGTCCACCGTCACCAGCAAGTCGCCCCGCCGGTTGCCGTGGAGATGCGGCACGCCCTTGCCCTTGATTCGGAACTCGGTGCCGGGTTGGGTCCCATGGGGGAGAAGTAAGTCTTCATCCTTTCCATCTAGGGTGGGGATGGTTTTTCGAGCGCCCAGGGCGGCTTCGGCTATGTTCACCGGCAGCACATAGCGTAGGTCGGAGCCGTCCCGATGGAAAAATTGGTGTTCTTGAACGTCGATATAAACGTAGAGGTTTCCGGCGCCGGCGCCGTCGCTGCCCGCATCGCCCTCGCCGCTGAGCCGCACCTGCATGCCACTCTCCACTCCGGCGGGTATGGTAACCGCGATCTTGCGGGTCTTGCGCTCCTTGCCCCCGCCCCGGCAATTGGAGCAGGCGGTCTTAATGATGGTTCCCCGGCCCTGGCAGGTGCTGCAGGTGGTGACCTGGGTGAACTGGCCAAACACACTGCGCTGGGCGCGCCGCACCTGGCCGTTGCCCTTACAGGTGTTGCAGGTGTTCAAAGGGGTTCCGGGCTCGTTGCCGGCCCCGGAACAGGTGCCGCAGTCCTCAATCCGGGTGAGATTCACCTCACGTTCGGCGCCGAAGATCGACTCTTCGAAGCTTAGAACAACCCGGTGTTGCAGGTCGCTGCCCCGTTGCGCCTGCCGGCGGCGGCCCGACCCATTTCCGAAGAACGAGTCAAAGATATCGCCAAAGCCGCCGAAAACATCGGATCCATCGAACGGCTGGCCAGCGCCGCCGTTGGCGCCCACGCCGGCTTTCCCGAACTGGTCGTATTGCGCCCTCTTGTTCGAATCAGAAAGGACTTGGTACGCCTCGTTGATTTCCTTGAATATCTCTTCCGCGTCGCGACTTTTGTTGCGGTCGGGGTGGAACTCCATGGCCTTCTTGCGGAAAGCCTTGCGGATTTCCTCTTCTCCGACGCGTTTACCCACGCCGAGGATGTCGTAATAATCCCTATTAGCCATTCATGAACACCGTTGTGTTCCGCTCTCCAAGCTGCATTCAGATACTAGGGTACTCCAAGCCATTATAGAGCAGGCTACGTGGCCGCTCAAGAGCAGGGATGCCGGAACCCGGCGGCGGTTCCCGCCGATTTTCCCCCAGGCCGATGGGTGTATTCCGGTTGCTGGTTACGTAAAAAACCCGTCGGAATGGTTAGTTTTGCACCGATCAGGGAGCCGGCTTTCGCCTTGACACCTATTAGGCATCTGGTTAGGATGTTAGCTAGGAGGAAAAGCTCCTATTTAGGCACACTAGGCGGAAAGGTATAGGTGATTCCCGTGGAGATTATCATCGCCATCCTAGCCGTCCTGGCGGCCGCAGGGATTGGTGTAGCTACCTGGTTCGCTCTTAAATCGCGGAACGATGCCTCGCAGGCACAGACCGCCGGAGAGAGCGCCAAGGGTATTGTCACCCAGGCTGAAGAGGAAAAGAGAAAACTCCTCTTGGCGGCCCAGGAAGAGGTTTTAAAACTACGTAACGCAACCGAGTCAGATCTGAAAGATCAGCGCCAAGAGTTCCACCGCATGGAAAGCAGGCACCTGCAGCGGGAAGAGCAATTGGAGCGGAAGGTAGAATCCCAAGAAGAGAGGGAACGTGAGCTAGCCTCACAGGAGACGGAAGTTGAACGGGCCCGGAAAGAAGCCGAGGAATTAAAGGCGGAACAATCCGTAGCCCTGGAACGGGTGGCCGGTCTCAGCATAGATGAGGCCCGAGAACAGGTGGTGCGGCGCGGTGAAGAAGAAGCCGTGCATGACTTGTCCAAGCGGTACTACGAGCTAGAGAAAGAGTACAAAGAAAAGTCCACCGTAAACGCCCGAAAGATCATCACCGTCGCCATCAACCGTCTCGCAACCGACGTAGTTTCTGAAGTTACCACTTCAACAGTTTCCCTGCCCAACGATGAGATGAAAGGTCGTCTCATCGGCCGCGAAGGACGCAACATTCGCACACTGGAAGCCCTCACCGGGGTGGACGTCATCATCGACGACACTCCCGAGTCAGTGACTGTTTCCTGTTTCGACCCGGTCAGGCGTGAAGTAGCCCGTTTGGCCCTGGAGAAACTGGTCTCGGACGGGCGTATCCAACCAGCGCGCATCGAAGATATGGTCAACCGGGCCCAGGAAGAGATCGACCAGGTAATCTTGAAGGCCGGCGAACAGGCCACCTTTGATGCTGGGGTCAGCGGCCTGGACTCGGAGTTGATTCGTTTATTGGGTCAACTCAAATTCCGCTACAGCTACGGGGAAAACGTATTGCAACACTCTATTGAAGTTTCGTTGCTCTCCGGTATGCTGGCCGCGGAAGCCGGGGCCAATGTACAGGTCGCCAAGATGGGCGGGCTGCTGCATGACATCGGCAAGGCGGTTACCCACGAGGTTTCCGGCCCCCACGCTGAGATCGGCGCGGAGATCGCCCGGAAGCACGGCATCAACCATAGTTCGTACCGGGGGATATTGGAACACCACAGCGACGACCACGAAACCGTCGAGTCGTTCTTGGTGGCCACCGCCGACGCCATCAGCGCATCGAGGCCCGGCGCCCGCAGAGAGTCCTTGGAGCTGTACGTTAAACGGCTCAAGGAGCTTGAAGAGGTCGCCACTAGCTTCAGCGGCGTCGAACGCGTCTTCGCCATCCAGGCGGGCCGCGAGGTCCGGGTCATGGTCAAACCAGAAGACTTGAGTGACCTCGAAGCCGCCACGCTGGCCCGGAACATCGCCAAGAAGGTCGAGGAAGACCTGGTCTTCCCCGGTCAGATCAAGGTGACCGTGATCCGGGAGACCCGGAACGTCGAATACGCCAAATAACGGCTCAATAGAGCAACAGCTCGGCAAGCATAAAGGGGACCCAGCAGCGGGAGCGGCCGGCTACTGGGTCCTCTTTTCAATCCCGGTTTTTTCAGATTCCGGTATATTTATATTCGGCTGTATTTAGATCCCCGTGTAATTAGATCAAGGAGCAACGGCTCTTGCGTATACTGATGATAGGAGACGTGATCGGGAAGCCTGGCCGCGAGACGGTCCGGACCGTGCTGCCCGACCTGAAACGCGAAAAATCCATCGACTTTGTGATCTGCAACGGTGAGAACACGGCCGGTGGCTACGGCATCACAGCGGACACGGCGTCGGAACTCCTCGATAGCGGTGTGGACGTGCTCACTTCCGGAAACCACATCTGGGATAAGAAGGAGATCATCCCCCTGATGGATGAGGGACTGCCCTTGATCCGGCCGGCCAACTACCCTGACGCGCCGGGTAGAGGCTACATACATGAGGGCGGAGTGACGGTGGTCAACCTGATGGGCCGGGTGTTCATGGCGTCGTTGGATTGCCCATTCCGCACCGCCGATACTCTCCTTGAGCGGTTGAAAGAAGAGGGCAAAAGCAAAGTGATAATCGTGGACTTTCACGCCGAGGCAACCTCGGAGAAACAGGCCATGGGTTGGTACCTGGACGGCCGGGTTAGCAGCGTGTTCGGCACCCATACTCATGTGGGCACCGTGGATGCCCGGATCCTGCCCAAGGGCACGGCTTACCTGACCGATGTCGGCATGACCGGACCCTCGGACTCTGTGATAGGCTCGGACAAGGATGCGGTGCTGGAACGATTCTTGACCTCCCTGCCCAACCGGTTGGCAGTGGCGTCTGGGCCCTGCATGTTGAACGCGGTATTGGTGGACGTGGACGAGACAACCGGCAAAACGTCCCTGATCGAACGAGTGGATAGGACAGTGAACTAGATTGGCGGCGACGATAGACCTACACCTACATACCCTGGCTTCGGACGGCCGTCTCACCCCAACGGAGTTGATTCAACTGGTGGTCAAACAGGGGCTTGAGACCGTGTCCATCACCGACCATGACACCACCGAAGGGCTGGCCGAGGCCTACGAGGCCGCCAAAGAGTTCCCCAGTCTGCGGATCATTCCGGGTATCGAGATGAGCGCCGACATTCCAGGGGACGAGGTCCATGTTCTGGGCTATTTCTTGGAATATCAGGACCCTGAATTCCAGGCCCAACTGTTGGAATTCCGGCGCGGCCGGGTTGATCGGGCCCAGATGATGGTGGAAAAATTGGACACGCTGGGAGTCCACGTGGAATGGGAGCGGGTCGCGCACTTCGCCGGTGACGGCACGGTGGGACGTCCCCACATCGCATTGGCCATGGTGGAAGCAGGGTACTGCAAGGAGCCCAAGGACGCCTTTGACGAGTACCTGGGCCGTAACGGCCTGGCGTACGCCGAACGGCCCAAGATGACCCCGGCCGAGGGCGTAGAGATGATAAAGAAAGTCGGCGGGGTGCCTGTTTTGGCCCACCCAACCTTCATGAACGATCTGGAAGCCGGAATCTCCAGTCTGAAGCAGGCAGGCCTGCTGGGCATGGAGGTTTATTACGCCCAATACGATGACGACACCGTGCGTCATCTGGCCCGGTTGGCCCGGGAGTACGACCTTATCCCCTGCGGCGGCAGCGACTACCACGGTCTGGGCAACTCAGGAGAGACCCTGCCCGGCACCCTAGGACCGCCGGAGGAGACCGTCAAGCTGCTAGAAGATGCAGCGGCGAAGGTCAAGTTGGAAAATTCCAATCCCCGGCCGATAGATTAGGCTCCGAATAATGGACATCGCCGTACTTTACATTGGTTCGTATCTGCTTGGTTCCATTCCCACGGCCTACCTCGTTGGCCGGCTGGTCCGGGGAGTGGACATCCGCAGCTATGGCAGCGGCAATGTGGGTAGCGCCAATCTCTACGAGCACGTTGGGAAGCGGTGGGTCTATCCCGTGGCGGCGGTCGAGATTTTGGTTAAAGGATTCCTTCCGGTCTTGACCGCTCTGTATGTTCTGGACATCGACCGGTCGTCGGCTTACCTCATCGGTCCTCCGTTATTGGCCATAGCCGGTAACAACTGGTCGGCCTTTCTGAAGCTCCAGGGTGGGCGTGGCATCGCCGTGGCGGGAGGGACCCTGCTGGTCCTGGCGCCTTTTTTGGCGATCGCCTGCGCCGTCATAGCTATCGGCGGCTGGAAGATCACCAAGAGTTCGGGGCTCTGGGTGCTGATTTCGTTGATCGTGTTGCCCCTTTTGGCCTATCTGATCCAGGACAATATGAACTTGGTCTGGTATTGCTTCGGGCTTCTTGGTATCGTGGTGCTCAAGCGTTTATCGGCCAATTGGACGCCATTCCCAGGAGGGGTTTCCCGCAAAAGAGTGCTGTTCAACCGGCTGGTCCGGGACCGGGACGTGTCGGACCGCACCGGATGGGTGCGGCGGATCCCTGAAGGCTCTCCCTGAACCCAAAAGACCGGGGAGAAGAGATCACTGAGAAACGCTGTCGGGACATCAGCGGGAATTTAGAGAGCATGGAACAACAAACCGGGACCGGCCAAGAACCACAGCAGGCCGCCCATTGCGATTGGCATCCCAGTGTCGAGACGAGGCTGTCCTGCAGTCAATGCGGCCGGAATATCTGCACCCAGTGTATGGTGCAGGCCTCGGTCGGCATCCGCTGTCCTGAGTGCGGTAAGGCCGCCAAGATGCCCACCTTTGACGTCCAGCCGACCTATTACGCCAAGGCCGCCGGGGTTGGCGTTGCCGTGGCCATCGGCGGCGGAGTGCTTTGGGTGATTTTCAACGCCATATTCGGCGGGTTCGGCATATTGTCGTCGATACCCGCTCTGGGCGTTGGCTACGCAGCCGGCGAGTTGATCAGTAGATCGGTCAATGCCAAGCGGAGCAAAGGCCTGGCGTATATCGCCGCGGGCGCGGTGATTGGCGCGTACATCATCAGCCTGCCGTCCAGCCCACAAGTTGGCTTTTTCGGCCTAATCATACTGTTCGTCGGTATCTACACCGCCGTGCAACGGGTCAAGTAACTCCCGCCAGAGCCGTTCCACCGTCTGGCCCAATACGTCCCCTTCAAACCCCCTCCGGTGCAAGAACCCGCCTAATCTGCGCCTGAAGACGTTGGCGTCGGCCACAGATAACTTGGATGCGTATCTCGAGCCGGCTTTGTAGGCGTTGGCGGAGGCATCGAAATCGGAGAGGGCCTCTCGAATGACCTCGCGGTCCACCCCCAGTTTTCGCAGTTCCTGTCTGATCACGGCCGGTCCTCTGGGCCGGAACCTCTCCCGCCGCTCCCGCCATTCTTTGGCGAATGCTGCGTCGTCCAGCAACCCCTGGCGGCTCAGGTCCGACAGGGTCTGGACGATGGCATCCTCGGTGAAGCGGCCCCGCAGACGGCGTTCGACCTCTTTTTCCGACCGGGACCGGTATGAGAGCAGGCGCAGGGCGGCGTTCTTGGCCTTGATGTAGGAAGGGTCGGGGTCTTTGGCCGGGTTTTGTGATTCAATCATCGGTGGTTGCTCCGGATGATCTGGGGTGCCTGATCGCCTTTCATGGGACCAATAAAAACGGCCGGTTGGAGTGGTGGGACCATGTTCCCCAACGCGGCCGTTTTAGTCGTGGCTTTTTAGGCGGCGGAGTTACTCTTTGTCGTCCGTCTCCTGGGTTGTGGCGCTGGAGAGGATGTCCGCGACCGAATCTTTGGCATCGGGCGAGCTTCCGTTGGCCACCGCCTCGCCTGGGGATACCTGGCCTTCCGGTTCGGTCTCCATGGCCGGGCTGCGGAGACGGCTCTCCACGGAGTCGGCGATCTCCGGGTGCTGGGTCAGGAAGTCCTTGGAGTTTTCCCGGCCCTGGCCCAACTTGGTGTCGCCGTAGGAATAGAAGGCGCCGGACTTCTTGATGATGCCCTGTTCCACGCCGATCTCTAATATGTCGCCCATCTTGCTGATTCCCAGGTTGAACATGATGTCGAACTCGGCCACCCGGAAGGGCGCGGCGACTTTATTCTTGACGACGCGGGCCCGGACGCGGTTGCCGACGACCTCGGCGCCCTGTTTGATGGACTCCACCCGGCGCAGGTCAATGCGCACCGAGCTATAGAACTTGAGGGCCCGTCCGCCGGGAGTGACCTCGGGGCTGCCGTAGGTGACCCCGATCTTCTCCCGAAGCTGGTTGATGAAGATCACGGCGGTCCTGGACCGGTGGATGCTGCTGGTTAATTTGCGCAGGGCCTGGGACATGAGCCGGGCCTGCAAACCGACATGGGCGTCGCCCATGTCCCCTTCGATCTCTGCCTGGGGGACCAAAGCGGCCACGCTGTCGATCACCACCGCGTCCACTGCTCCGCTGCGGACCAGTTGCTCGGTGATGTCCAATGCCTGCTCGGCGCTGTCCGGCTGGGCGATGAGAAGGTCGTCCAAGATGAGGCCGCAGCTGCCGGCGTAGGTGGGGTCAAGGGCATGCTCGACGTCGATGTAGGCCGCGATCCCGCCCAGCTTCTGTGTTTCGGCCATGATGTGGATGGCCAGGGTCGATTTTCCGGCGGACTCCGCGCCAAAGATCTCGGTGACCCGCCCCCGGGGTATTCCGCCGATGCCCAACGCGATGTCCAGAGCCAGGGACCCCGTGGGAATGCACTCGGTGGTCAGGGAAGCGCTTATCTCGCCGAGGCGCATCACGGCGCCCTTGCCGTGGTCCTTCTCGATCTGACTGAGCGCGGTTTCCAGGGCCTCTAGCTTGTGTTTATCTGTTTTATCTGTGCTCTTCATCCTCACCCATCCTTACATCGATCGTCAGGCGCCAGGCGTCTGTTGCTAGGTCGGCTTCCGCCGGTCCAATATGCGGCGCATCCTAACACCCCTTCCCACCACCCAACAAGGAGAAAATGTCAGTACAAATGTTCGGTTATTGGCGGCTCTAAATAGATCGGGGCCAACTAGCCCCGTTCAGAAGTCTCAAGTGCCGCCTTTGAAGCCGATGGTTACGACTCCGTTCTCCACGATCACCGGCGTGACCCTCTCCCCGCCGGTCAGTTCCAACAATGAAGGGATCTGGTCGGCCTGCTTGGATAGGTCGATCTCGGTGTACTCCACCTTGCGCTTGCGGTAGTCCATCTTGACGGCCGAGGAAAAGGCGCAATCGGGGTGAGTATAGATGATTGTGCTTGCTTGGGCCACGTTCGACTCCTGAATAATTAAATAAGCCCGGAAACACCGGACATAACCTGTTTACAACGGTAATTGTACGGCTGGCCCGCCGATTCTTCAACGAACAGGCCGCGCCGTGGCGGCGGCTCTGCGGCACCGGCGGTCCTGAATGATATTCGCGATGTTATGCTGTAGACACACACCGGCACGCCCTGATCCGCCTCGACCCAGGAATGTTTCCCGCCTTGACTAACCACGCCGAAGACGCGCCCCTCTCGAAGAATCTGGCCGCTCTGGCAACCTTGTTGGAGGAACACGCCACCGGTTCCGGCCGGATCACGCCCCGGCCCAGGGGCTCCCGGCTGAGCCCGGATGTCCGGGCCATGATCGAAGAAGCCGTGGCCGTGGTGGAAAGCGCCGGCGATGCCGCGATCTTGACCGGGCAGGCGCTGGTGTACGGGAACGGCTGCTATGCCGTGGGACGCCACGCCGACGCTTCTACGATATTTCTGTCCATCTTGGAGGATGAACCCTCTAATTCCGACGCCCGCTTCAACCTGGGCTTGACCTACCTGCGCCTGCGGAGTCCGGAGGACGCGGTCCGGGAGTTTACCGGGGTGTTGGTCCGGGAACCCCTTTTGGCCCAGGCTTTCTATCAACGGGGCAACGGCAATGACGACCTCGGCCAGACCGATGAGGCGCTGGCGGACTACGGCCGGGCCATCGAGTTGGACCCGGAATACGTGCAGGCCATGTATAACCGGGGTATCTTGCTGGCCCAGGCCGGACGGCATCAAGAAGCAGTGGCCCAGTTCGACAAGGTGAACGCCATCCGTCCCGACATTTCCAACACCTACTTGAACCGTGGGGCCTCACTGGACGAATTGGGACTGCACGATGAGGCCATCAGCGCTTACACGAAAGCCACCGAACTGAACCCGGAGAACTCTTCCGCTGTGTTCAACCGGGCCAGGACCAACTATTACCTGGGGAATCTGCAGGATGCATTGACCGATTACACCAGGGTGATCGAACTCACTCCAGACGACGCTGAGGCGTTCAACAACCGGGGCCTGGCCCACGATGCCTTGGGTGACTACGAAAGCGCCATCGAGGACTTTGATTCGGCCCTGGGTCTGCGCCCGTCATTCGCCGAGGCCCACAGTAACCGGGGCGCTGTCTTAGAGGTTATGGGAGACCTGGACCGGGCATTGGAGGAATACAAGCATTCTCTGGAAGCCGACCCGGAGTTGGCCTCCGCCCATTACAACGCGGCCCGCCTCTACTCGCGTACCGGAGACGTTGCCGCCTGCCTGAGGCACCTTGACCGGGTGCTGCAGATCGCCCCGCAATTGGCGGAAGACGCCGCCCAAGACGAGCATCTAGGCTGGGCCTTGGAGATGCGGAATCTGCGCCAGGACAGGGGCCCGGAAGAAAGCCCAGAGAACGAGGGCTAAGCGCCGGGCCTACTGGGGGCCGGAGGCGGCGCGTCCCAGGTCGGAATCGGGGTCTACATCAACCTCGCCGTCTTCCAGGTCGTCATCGTCTTCCGTGTCCCGGTAGACCGGGTGAGACGCGATAGACAGTCTCCGCCGCCGGGTGAACATGCTCCGCAGCAACACCAGGGAAGCCAGGACGACCAATCCAGAGACGATGTCCCGCTCGATCTGGTAGTACTGGCTGATGGCCAGCATCACCAAGAAACAGACCGACACTCCCCAAGTGGAACGCAAGGCCGAACGGCGCATGAGCACGATGGTCGCCAGACCGGCGGCGAATCCCAGCACGGCCAATGCCGGCATCAGCGCCACGGCCACGCCCATCAAGGGGGCCATGCCGTCGCCGCCCTTGAACCGGGTGAAGACCGACTTCCAGTGACCCACCACGGCAGCCCCGCCGGCCACCAGGATCAGGGCCGGAGGCACCCCCAGAGCCCAGGCCGCGAAGACGGCGGCCGCGCCCTTGACCACGTCTCCAACCAGGACCAGCGCGCCGGTGCGGTGTCCCACGTTGAAGAACACATTGGCGGTCCCGGCCAGGGTGCTGCCCGTGGCGAAAACGTCGATGCCACGGATGCGGGAGGCGATGTGAGCGAACGGCAGAGCGCCCAACAGATACCCGGCGGCAACCGCCAGCACCATCGTTTGGACCTGTTGCAGGCCTTCAATCATGGCGAGATCACGGCCTTCTGTCCGCTAGATAGAATCGTTGTTGGGTGTGATGCGGTCATAGTCCGGCGGAAACACAGAATCGTATGAACTTACGGTTCAATGATATACCAGCAAAGGGGATGGGGATAGGTAGTTAGGCGGGATGGATACGGGGGACGAAAATCCCTGGGGCAGAATTTAACCCCGTTTCTCGCCTGCAAAGAGCCAGCAGCCCGATTCGCCTGAGAGTAGGCCGTTTTAGCGAATCGGATGGCGGTTGACGTCCTCTGGACGCAATTTTATAGTTCGGGGCGCCGGGAGAGTCACATATTTGAGGGGACTCAGATTGATCTGGGACTCCAGACTTAGACCTACAACACGGAGGGGCATAAATGTCGATGGGGTGGGCAATTATCAGCACCGGCGACTATGCCGACACCAGGGGCGCTCCAGCCATCAACCAAGCCCAGGGCGCGGAGTTGGTGGCCGTCTGCAGCCGGGACCAGGGCCGGGGTGAAGCCTTCGCCCGGAAGCACGGCGCCAAAACCGCCTACACCTCGATCGAGGACGTGCTGAACGACTCCAGGGTAGACGCAGTCTACATCACTTCGCCGAACCACTTGCACGCCCCCTACACGATAATGGCCGCCAACGCGGGCAAGCACGTGCTGGTGGAGAAGCCCTTGTCGTTGAACGTGGCCGAAGGTTTGGAAATGTTGCAGGTGTGCGGGGACCGAGGCGTGAAGCTAGGCGTGGGGTTGCACTTGCGGCACCATCCAGGGCACATCGAAACCCAACGGCTGGTGGCAAATGGAACCTTGGGCACGATCGCTCTGGCCCAGGCCCAGATCGGCCAGGGCGACAGGGGCGAGGTATGGCCCGAACCCAGGGCTGGGCTGCGCGATTGGTGGACTCACCCGGAGATGGTCGGCGGGGCCTTTGCCATGTTGACCCTGGGCGTCCATGCCATCGACGACCTGCAATTCCTCTTGGGGCAGCAGGCGGTGGAAATCGCCGCCATCACCGATGGACAGACTTCGGAGCGGCCTCTGGAGGACCTGGCCACCATGTGCCTGCGCTTCGATGGTGGCGCCATCGGGATGATGTGCTGCGGATTGCGCCTGCCCGATTTCCGGAACGATGTCGCCATTTACGGCAGCCACGGCAAGGTTATGCTATCCGACGCCTCGTGGCCACGCCTGCAAGGGGAACTGCGGGTGTCCAGCGAAAC
The DNA here is from genome assembly GCA_022563275.1 of Chloroflexota bacterium. The sequence goes on from JADFNR010000008.1 coordinate 39,195, forward strand.
GTTGAACACTACGGTTGCTTATGAACCGGACTTGGTGGCCCTGGTCACCAGGAACATAGAAGACTTCCAGCGGGCCATCGCGGAAGACCGCGATCCGGCCGCCTCGGGGATCCACGGGCTCAAGTTGGTGCAGGTGACAGCAGGCATGGTGGAGTCGGCCAAAACGGGCCGGACGATAAAACTGGAACCCATGCCCTTTTCAGTGTGATTGGATCTTCCCTAAACTTCGGTCCCCCGGCCGGAGGCTTTTCCTCTTGCCGCTGTAGTTTCTCCCCTAGCTCCTTTTTTCTCCGACAAATAGCCAGTAGCCCAATTCTCCCGCCGTCACCATCTCCCTGACCTTGGCTATCAGGCCCGGAGTCCGTTCCAGTTGGCCATCCGCCGCAGCGCCGCCCATGCGCTGAAAGCCCAGGAAGGCAGCCAGTTTGGATTCCACCTCGTCCAGAATCTTGATGATCTCCCCCGAGGCGTCCAGGCGCTGGGTGACGTTGAACCCGCCTGCTTCCAAGAGGTCGACATAGCCGTCGGCGGTGAGGGCGCTGGTCATGCACAACACCTGGCCCAGATCGCCCTTCAACTCGGAAGGCAAGACGCCCGGCTCGATGGTGACGTCGCTGAGGCCGAACCGGCCGCCGGGCCGGAGCAGCCGGGCGGTCTCGGCCACGGCCTGGGCCTTGTTGATGAACAGGCTCATGGAGCACTCGCAAACCGCGGCATCGAAGACCCCGGTCCTGAGCGGCAGGCTTTCGGCGTCGCCCCGGACGAAGTGCGCGCGGCCCGACCCCGGCGATGTATTGTGGGCGTCACGCACGGCCTCGGCGCCGAACTCCACGCCCAGCACGCTGCAACGGAACACCCGGCCCAGCGCCTGGGCGCTTTCCCCCCGGGCGCTGGCCAGGTCGGCCACCAGGTCGCCGGACCGCAGCCCCATGAGCCGCCCAAGCTTGTTGGTCAGGCCCAGCCCTCCAGGGTGGAGGGTATCGCCCATGATCAGCTTGGCCATGTCCGACCGGTAAAGGTCGGCGCAGCAGGCCTTAGCTTCGGCTTCGCTCTGCAAACTTAATCTTGCTCCTGGCTATTTCCAAAGATCGGGTTTTATTTATTACTTTGTTCCGCAAATTTTATCTTGGTTCTGGCTATCTCTAACGAGTGCTCTTGGGTCAGTTGCTCCCGTATCTCTTCCCGGTACCCCACGGAGTTGTAGGCGCAGAACGGGATGATCCGGCCGTCGGGCACCAGTATGCCCACACAGCACTTCATCACCTGTTTCACGTTGAAGGTCCAGGGGTCCATGAAGTCCTTGATGGCGATCTGGAAGATGTGGTCCTTCAGGTGGCTCAACTCGTAGCCCAGTTCCATGCCGGGACCGCAGGCGCACTGAAACTGGCCGGCGGTCTGCTCCGTTCCCGCCACGGCGGAGGCCGACCAGAGTCCTTCCAGGGCCTTCTGCACGTCGGCCGAGTTGGTTGGCTTGGGCAGGGCCCGGTTGGTGATGTAGTCCAGATATTTGTCGATGTCCAACAGGCGGGGCAGCGGCACTATTTTTTCGCCGTCCACGAAGACATAGGAGTTCACCTGACAGGTGGGGAAGCAGCAGGGCACGGGCACGAAATCTTCCAACACGAACCGGCCGTCGCTCTGGTCCACGATGCCGTGGATCACGTCTGGAATGGTCACCCGTTCCATGGGATCGAAGTCCATATGGCGGCCAACGTGGGTCACCGGTTGGAAGACCACGCCGCGCACCGCCGGGTGCTCCAGTCCGAATTTCAGGATGGCGCCCACCTCATCGGTGTTCACGCCCCGTTCGATGGCGGCCACCAACACGGTGTCGATGCCCTTTTCCGCCAACCGGTCCAAGGCCTTCAGCTTCATGTCCAGCAGGTCTTCGCCCCGGATGGTCTCATAAGTTTCCCGGCGCAGGCCGTCGAACTGGAAATAGATCACCGGGTTTTGCTCGGCCAGCTCATCCAGGAATTTGTCGTCCCGGGCGATGCGGACCCCGTTGGTGTTGACCATGACCTGGCGGATGCCCCGGTCCCTGGCGGCCTGGATCATCTCCATCAGGTCGGGGTGAATGGTCGGTTCGCCTCCGCTGAATTGGATCACTTCAGGGTCGCCTTCCGTCTCCACGAAACGGTCCAGCATGAATTCCACCTGCTCCATGGTCAGGCTGAACCCCACCCCCGCGTTGGCGAAGCAGATGGGACAGTTCAGGTTGCAGGCCGAGTTGACCTCGATCAGGGCCAGGCATATGTGCTGCTTGTGCTCTGGGCACAGGCCGCAGTCCAGCGGGCAGCCGTCTTTGACCTCGGTGCTGAATTCCAAGGGGATGGTGCCCGGCTTGTTGAATTTGACCGAGTCCACGTACATCTGGGCGTCGGAGCTGATGATGCCCTCGAACCACCCGTGGTCTGGGCACCGTTTCCGCATGTAGACCTTGTTGTCGCGGATGATGATCTGGGCGTCGATCACCGTTTTGCACTCGGGGCAGATGCTGCGGGTCAATTCGTGGAAGATGTAGTCTGCGTCCTGTTTAACCCTGACTTTTTCTTTATCTGCGGGCTTGACCAATTGGCCCCCCTTTAATGGCTAGATGGCAATACCGCTGGCGAGGGCGGCAATTTATAATTGAGATGCAATTCACAATCTTTGGATTCGACGGAAGTCTATCCCTGAATCACTACTGGTGTTAGGTCCAGATAGATTGGGTTTATAGGGATAAATCGGAGCGGAGAAGGAGTGGTTGCTGATGTTAAACAAGAAACTGCTGATCATGTTGATCGTTGGGATATTTGTGATATTCGCCATGGGCTGCGGGTCGGACTCCGATACTGCTTCGGTCTCGGCCGCAGGGGATGACGGCGGGGCGCCGGCGTATGAACCGCGTTCGTTTGACGAGGTAAAGCCCCGGAACGTGGACTTGAAACTGGTACCCGCCCCCGCCTTGCCTGAGATTCCAGACTGCAACGGCGAGCCCCGAAACGTCCGCTTCACCCTGGAGACGGTTGAAGTTGAGGCTGAGATCGCTCCGGGCGTCACTTTCCCGTTCCTCACTTTCAACGGCGCGGTCCCGGCGCCGGCAATCGTCGTTTGCCTTGGTGACTGGGTAGAGGTGACCCTCAAGAATCTGGCAGGAAACAGATTCGCCCACAATGTGGACTTCCATGCGGCCACGGGAGCATTGGGCGGCGGCTCGGCTTCCATCGTGGGTCCGGGGCAGCAGACCACCTTCCGGTTCCAAGCGCTGAAGGAGGGCGCCTTTGTTTATCACTGCGCCATCGCGCCCATCGTGATGCATGTGACATCCGGGATGTATGGCTCGATCATCGTCTTGCCCAAAGGCGGACTCTCAGAGGTGGATAAAGAATTTTACCTGATGGAAGGAGATTTCTATACCGAGCCCACCGCCGATGACCCAAGCAGGCACGTATATTCCCAGGAAAGAGTCACCGCCGAGAACCCCTCGTACGTCGTGACCAACGGCCGGGTCGGCGCGGTGACCGGCGACAATGCCCTGAAGGTGAAGGTGGGGGAGAAGGTCCGGTTCTACTACGGACAGGCCAATGACGAGTCATGGATCCACATAATCGGCGGCCATTTCGACAAGGTCTACGTCACCGGGTCATTCCACCCGGACGGTCTCCGTGAGTATGGGGTGGAGACCACCGCGGTCCCGGCGGGCAGCGTCACGGTCGTCGAATACACGTTCAAGGTCCCCGGACTCTATCTGCTGGTCAACCATAAGCTGATCCGCGCCACGGAGAAGGGTCAGGCGGTGCACATCGTGGTGGAAGGGGAAGAAAACCCGGACATCATGACGGTCATCGAGCCGCCAACTGCCATACAATAACCACCTGACAAATACGATACGCGGGTATACCCGGAGATAGGTGTACCCGCGTTAGAGGCGCCAAAGGTGTTTGTATGACGACCGAATCAGCCCTGTCGGGGGTGGTGGTGCTGGACCTGACCCAGATCATGGCCGGGCCCTTCTGCACCATGGTGCTGGCCGATATGGGGGCCGACGTGATCAAGGTCGAGAAACCCAACGGCGGCGACGACAACCGCCGCATGGGCCCGCCCTTCATCAAGGACTGGTCGGCCGGGTTCCTGGCCCTGAACCGCAACAAGCGAAGCTTGGTTCTGGACCTCCGGAGCGAGACTGGGCAGGTCACATTTAAGCGTCTGGTGAAAGGGGCCGACGCCGTGGTCGAGAATTTCCGGCCCGGCGTGATGGACCGGCTGGGCTTGGGTTACGAGACCCTGGCGGCCATCAAGCCCAGCCTGGTCTACTGCTCGATCTCCGGCTTCGGCAACACCGGTCCCGACGCCGCCAAGGGCGGGTTCGACCTGGTGGCCCAGGGGGTGAGCGGGCTGATGAGCATCACCGGCCACCCAGACATGCCCCCGGCCAAGGTAGGCGTGCCCATCACCGATATCTCGGCCGGGCTGCTGGCGGCCAACGGCATACTCTGCGCCTACATCCACGCTCTGAAGACCGGACAGGGCCAGCAGGTGGACACCTCGCTGATGGAGGCGGGGATCGCCTATACCGTGTGGGAATCGTCGGTCTACTTCGCCGGCGGCGAGATACCCGGCCCCCTGGGTTCGGCCCACCGGGTCGCGGCCCCCTACCAGGCCCTGCGCACGGCGGATGGCTACCTGAACATCGGGGCGGCCACCCAGCCCACCTGGGAGCAGCTATGCCGGGCCATCGGCCAGGACGCCCTGATCGACGACCCACGCTTCAAGCTGCCCGGCGACCGAAAGTCGCGTGAAGGGGAGCTTGCCGCCCTGCTGGAGGAGACCTTCACCACCGACACCACCGCCAACTGGCTCAAGATGCTGGAGGAAGCGGGCGTGGTGGCCGGGCCCATCTACAACATGGAACAGGTCTACAACGACCCCCAGGTGCTGGCCCGGAAGATGTTGGTGGACCTGGAAGACCCCGACCTGGGCACCATACATAACATCGGCATCCCCGTGAAACTATCAGCCACCCCCGGCCGGATACGCACCCGCGCCCCCATGCTGGGCGAACACAGCGCCGAGATCCTGCTGGAACGCGGCTTCAGCCAGGCAGAGGTTGACGACCTGGTGGCGGCGAATGTGGTGGTTGAGAACCAGGGGCCGGGGAGTGGGCGCTAGAATCAATCTATTTATCCTTCCCACTTGGAAGACATAAGAGAACTCTATCGGCCTATGTGAAGTAGTTCTCGGATTGAATCAAGCGTAATGCATCGACGACTCCGTCATAACTAGGGGCTAAATGCGCTGTATTGTGACCTCCGACATGTATGCGGCGTAAGACGTCCTCCGCAATCGTTTTTGGGGCAACAATCTTCGTAATTGGAAGTGCGTAGACGGAATCAGGATCGGCGGTCGGCCAATCTCCGGGTCTGCTCTTCCAGTACTCGACTTCGGAACACAGTACGGCGTCGAGCGAAAGGTACTCACCGTCGGTTTCCGAATATGCGGCATTGGTGTCTAACAGGAACAGGCCTTGCTGAGCGTGAAGATTGGGATTAGTTGCACGGGGGACAGAAATCTCACGGATCCTGGATTGATTGCTCGTGACTTCTTGAACTAGGCGGATGAATCTGAGATCAACGGCCCAAATGGCGAAAAACTCTGCTTCAGTCCGCTTTGTTCCCAGCGTAGGGACGTCAGCAGTTAATCCCAGCGCAGCAAAAAACGCGGCCGTCCTAGGATCGAACGAAAAGTCTAGCAACCTTGTCGGTATTCCGTGGTGTTGAGCAATGGCTAGCGTTTGCCAGATCTCTCGATTGGGCCAGGACCGAAACAACTCTGGTGGTACTACAGTTTCCCGAAAGATTTGGCTATCCCCTGGAACGAGCAGCCCAATTTGATCAGCGAGATTAGCGAATTCCTTCAAAGCCAAAAATTCAGCTCTAGCCTGGGTCAAGGGGTTGCCGGATATTCCACATTGAATCAGATATCGATACCCGAATTTTGTTGAGGGGCGAAACGCGCTCGGGGAAAGTCGCCATTCGGCGTCCGCCTGCCCGCGGTAGATAATGTCGCCATACTTAGCCGTTCTCCATTGAGGATTTCCCAGTTGTAATACCTCAAATAATTCTTGGTCAGAATTACAATGAATTACCTTAACTTCGGTCATAGTTTTTAACTTCTGCAGTCTGAATATTCCCGATCGTTATACCCTTTAAGGGTATTTTGCGGGTCAGCAGGCGGCTATCGAGGCCGGCGGTTGAGTCGGTTGAATTTTTCAAGGTAGTGCAGATAAAGACGATCTTCTTTTCCTCTAACCATTGCGAGATAGCCGAGCTTACCCCTAACCACATCTCTGAACAACGGGGGTGGCTTGCTGGAGTGTCGATTCTTCACATAATGATTCCGGAAATTTTGTTCGGCGGCTTTCAGATCGTTGCGTTGCCAATCGTGAAGCATTGCGCGCAATTCTGATATGAAACTCCGCTTTACATTGACTCGGGTATTTACGATTAGACCCGTCACTTCCTGGCGCGAACGTGACCATTGTAGCCTAACTTTTCTTTCGTTTACCTTAAAACCGTTTCCTTCGATTAGCGATAGGAGGGCCGATCCAACGGTATATTTTCCAACTGAGTCGTCATACTTGCAGATGTCCGTCGGGAATTCTGGAATCGACGTTGAGAATGTAATGTCATCCGCGTACCGTGTATATACCGCACTGTTTTTGGACGCCAAAATCTGAAGGTCTTTGTCCATTTTCCAGCAAATCATGTTGGAAATCACTGGCGAACTTGGCGCCCCTTGGGAAAGAGAATTTTTGTGACAAGCGAGTCTGGCTAGAGTCGTGGCGACTTCTGGTGCGAGATTGAATGGCTCGGCAAGAAACAGCCCTCGTACTCTGCCGAAATTTATTGAGGGAAAGAAACTTTTCAGGTCGAGGTTGAACACGTATCTTTGGCGCCTATGTTTAGCCGCGTTCTTAACGACATTCCTACACGGTACGAATCCGAAAGTAGAGTTTCTTGGTTGATGAACTAATTGAAGCAACCAGTTTAATTTCGTCTGGATAATCTTGATGGCTGTAATTGGCGCAGTGATTTGACGTGGTTCTCCGCTGCGCTTTGGAATTTCAAAGCAGTGGTATTGATCTTCCTGCTCAGACCGAGACGCATGCCAAACCAAGGTCGGGTACGATACTTCCAAGAGACTGGCCAGGTCGCGAACACTTTCAATCCCAAGAAATTTTTCGCGGGCCTCTTCGGCTTTTGATTTTAGCAATTTGACGGGCATATA
>JADFNR010000008.1:46473-47089 GCA_022563275.1 Chloroflexota bacterium
GCGAAGTGATGCCCGGGGATTTACTTCTCCTTATGCTGTGCAGCCGAACCTGCAGGTTGGTGCAGGAGACCGCGTAAAGAGAACCTTGGGATCAACTGCCGCGTTACGCTTGCAGAAAATAAGTAAACCCCACGGACATCAGGGGCATGGTATGTGTTTCTTCTTCAGGAATCAACGATTTTTGGTAAGAGAGTTATGGAATCTAGGGAAAGCAACACCTTGGATTTTAGAGGAGGTTATTTATTAAAAAGTCTGTTGAAGACCACGAACAAAGCTGCGATAGCTACGCCGAAGAACAGCGTGACTACCGAGGCGAGAAAAGAAATTGTAAATTCTCTTCCGCCGAACTGTACAACACCGAAAATGTAGACAAATACAGCCGCAGCAACGAAAGCGGCCGCAATTAATAGAAAGACCTTAACGGCCTGTGGCGTTGGATCCGGTTTCTTCGTCATTCTCTACCGCGAGCACGGTACGCGGCGCTAACCCGCCGTCCGCCAGGGCAGCCCGTCGGTCTTTTTGAGGAATTCTTCCACGAGGACGGGGCTGGAGACGATGACGCTGGGGGTGAAGAGGGCGCCGTCGTTGCCCTGACGGTCCACCACTTTCGCCCCCG
>JADFNR010000093.1 GCA_022563275.1 Chloroflexota bacterium
ATCGCCCCGGACGGCGCGGTGATCAAGGTCGCCGGGCACCAGGAGCGGGTGTTCGAGGGCCCGGCCCGGGTCTTCGACCAGGAGCCGGCTGCCTTCCAGGCCATCCAGCGGGGGGAGATCAAGGCTGGAGACATAGTCATCATCCGCTATGAAGGCCCCAAGGGCGGACCGGGCATGCAGGAGATGCTGTCCGTCACCGCCGCCATCGTGGGACAGGGACTGGGCGACGACGTTGCCCTGATCACCGACGGCCGGTTCTCCGGAGCGTCCCACGGCCCAATGGTTGGCCACGTCGCCCCAGAAGCAGCGGTGGGCGGCCCCATCGCACTGCTGCGGGAGGGCGACACGATAACCCTGGACATCCCGGGCCGTCAGTTGAACGTGAAACTCACGGAAGAAGAATTGACCGACCGCCAGAGCAAGTGGCAGCCCCGCCCGCCGAATTACACCACCGGGGCCCTGGCCAAATACGCCAAACTGGTCTCGTCCGCCTCGCAGGGGGCGGTGACTCACTAACATAACCCCCCTAAACGATGACAAACTTCACGCCGTGGATGTGGCCATCCATTTCGCGTTGGGATTGGAGACGTAGGCGCCAATATGCAAGGGAATAAGGTAAACCATGGCTGAACAACCCAGGGACTACGGGAAAGAAGCGGTAGACCGTCACCGGGAGACCCGGGGCAAGGTCAGCATCGCCCCTAAGATGAAAGTTGAGACGCTGGACGACCTGTCCATCGCCTACACCCCCGGCGTCGCAGCCGTCTGCATGGCCATCCACGCGGACAAATCCGAGTCCTACCACCTCACCAACCGGGCCAACGCCGTGGCCATCGTGACCGACGGCTCGGCCGTGCTGGGCCTGGGCAACATCGGGCCAGAAGCCGCCATGCCGGTGATGGAAGGCAAGTCCATCCTCTTCAAGGGCCTGGCCGACATCGACGCCTTCCCCATCTGCCTGGCGACCCAGGACAGCGACGAAATCATCAAGACCGTGCGTTACTTGGCCCCCAGTTTTGGCGGCATCAATCTGGAAGACATCGCCGCACCGCGCTGTTTCGACATCGAAGACGCCCTGCAGGACCTGGGCATCCCCGTGTTCCACGACGACCAACACGGGACAGCCATCGCCGTGCTGGCGGGAGTGATCAACTCTCTGCTGGTCACCGGCCGCAAGATCGAAGACACGAAGTTCGTGTTCGCCGGGGCCGGCGCCGGGGGCATCGCCTCCACCAAACTACTCCTGGACCACGGCGCCACCAACGTGACTTTGGTTGACAGCACCGGGATAATCTCGCACAACCGGTCCGACCTGACGTCGGTAAAATCCGCCATGCTGGAGACGACCAACCCAGAAAATACCCACGGCGGCATCGCCGAAGCCATGCGCGGGGCCGATGTGTTCATCGGTCTCTCCGCCGCCGACGCCGTGAGCGCGGAGATGGTCTCCTCCATGGCCAAGGATTCCATCGTGTTCGCCATGGCCAACCCCATCCCGGAGATCTGGCCCGACGTTGCCCGCGCCGCCGGGGCGGCGGTGGTGGGCACCGGCCGCAGCGACTTCCCCAATCAGGTCAACAACAGCCTGGTCTTCCCCGGTGTGTTCCGGGGGGCGCTGGACTGTCACGCCACCAGGGTGACCACCCGCATGAAACTGGCGGCCGCCAACGCGCTGGCGGCCTTGGTAGCGGAGCCCACCCCGGAGAATGTCCTTCCCTGGTCCCTGGACCGCCAGGTGGCCCAGACCGTGGCCCAAGCAGTGGCCGGGGCGGCCTAGCGCCTCCATGCCATCTCAGTCTGCGCCCCGAGTGACCGTGGAGTCCCTGGACCGGTTCCGGGCCAACCTTCAGTCGCTGGTTGCCGAGAAGGCCAAGACGTTGCCGGACCTTCGTTACTGCGACCTGCGCATCGAGGTCCGGGAAGAGAAGGGGGCGGTGGCGGAGAACGGCGGGGAGAAGGCCAGTTCCGAGGACTACGCTTTCGACTTTGGCGTCCGGGTCATCGCCGGCGCGCGCACCAGCGCCTCCGGTTATTACGGCCGGGTCCTGGGCACGACCGACCTGGACCGCCTGGAAGACGTGGTCTGGGACGGCATCAAACAGGCCCATAACCGAGCGCGGGCCAGCGCCAGGCGGAAATTTCAAATAAAGGGCCGGTACCCCTCTCTGGGCGGCAGTTTAACCCCGGCCGTCCTTGCTCCAGTAGAAATCAGCCAAGACACGGTCGCCGCTGCCTACACAACCGATCCCCGGCAGGTGCCCTTGGCGGAGACCATCGCCATGGCCGTGGACGGATGCAAAGCGATGCAGGGCCAGGGCGGCAACATCGTCTACTCCGCCTGCTCGGCATCGACCTTCCTGCTCCGGGAGCTATTCTTGAGCTCCGACGGCGCGGACATCGACCAGAGCTTCGCTCAGACCGAGGGGTTCGCCATCGCCATCTGCACCGGCGAGCACGGCAACTTTGAACTGTATGATTTCACCGGCCACCAGCGCGGCTGGGAGGTGTTGACTGAAGGTTATCGCAACGGACCCATCGTCCTGCCCAATTTCATTGATTTCTGCCGGACGCTGGGCGCGGACGCCGTGGAGGTCGCCGCCGCTCCGCCCCTTAAGCCGCCGGACAAAGAAGTTACGGTGGTCACCAACCCCCACTTCAACACCCTGTTGGTCCACGAAGTGGTCGGCCACCCCTCGGAGTTGGACCGGGCGCTGAAATACGAGACCGGGTACGCCGGCCGGTCCTGGTTCCTCAAGGACCTGCAGGACAACCAACTGGGCAAGCAGATCGCCTCGACCTTGGTCACCGCCTACTCGGACCCGGCCATGGAAGGCTACGGCTCATTCAAGTACGACCATGAGGGCACCCCGGCCCGCCGGGCGTATATCCTGAGGGACGGCGTGCTGGAAGAGTTCTTGAACAACCGTCAGACGGCGGCCATCATGGGGGTTGAGCCCAATGGGTCGGCCCGCTCCACCGAGGCCCAGTTGGTTCCCCTGATCCGCATGACCAACACCATCTTCGGCCCCGGCCAACAAGACCCTGAGAGCATCATCTCAGAGGTTGAGGACGGCTACTACATCGCGGGACACCGGACACCGTCCATCGCAGAGTCCCGGGAGAACTTCCGCATCACGGCGGTGAAGGTCTACGAGATCAAGAACGGCCAGTTGGGCCGGCTATACCGGGACGGCGGCATCACATCGGACAGCCGTGACTATTTCATGTCCATCGATGCCGTGGGCAACGACCTGCGGGTTAACCCCATACCCAACTGCGGGAAGGGCCAGCCCATGCAGGCCAAACGGATGAGCAACGGCGGGCCTACTATGAGAGGGGTCGCCCGGCTGACAGGACCCGGCTAGCCGGGCTGGATTTGGGAGAACCATGACCACAGCATTGATCGTCATCGGGATAGCCGCCCTATTATCCACGGGGTTGGCCGTTATCCTCATGTTTCGCCTGCTCAGGTCCCAGGGCGGCACGCAGAGCCAAGACAGCGCCCTTGGCCATCAGGTGGGAGAGATTCGTCAGGGCATGGACCGCGTCAACTCGGCCATCCAGGACCTGAACGTGGACCGCGCCAAACAGTCCGAGCGCCTTGAGACCATGCTCACCAGCCTGAACACCAGTTCTTCCGCCCTTCGGAATATCCTGGCCAATACCCAGGTCCGGGGCCAGTGGGGCGAGCGCATGGCCGAGGACGTGTTCCGGCTGATCGGGTTCGTCGAGCCGGTGAACTACGTGAAACAGACCACCGTCACCGCCGGCAGTTCCCGGCCCGACTTCACCATCTTCATGCCCGACAACAAGAAGCTGAACATGGATGCCAAGTTCCCTCTGACCAACTACATGAAATTCGTGGAGGCGACATCGGACCAGGAAGCCCAGGAGTACAGCCGGGCCTTCCTGCGCGACGTGCGCGACCGGACCCGGGAGGTTGTGGGCCGGGATTACATCAACCCCGAGGACAATACCCTGGATTACGTGCTGGTCTTCATCCCCAACGAGTCCATGTACCACTACATCCTGCAGCATGGGTCCGATGTGGTGGAAGAATCGCTGCGCAACAAGGTCGTCCTCTGCTCGCCCATCAGCTTGTTCGCCATACTGAGCGTGATACGCCACGCCCTGGACAACTTCTCCATCGCACAGGCGTCAAACGAGATATTATCCGAGCTGGCGATCTTCGACCGGCAGTGGGACCGGTTCACGAAACAGTTGGACCTGGTTGGCAAACGGTTCGAACTGGCCCAGAGCGGGTTCGAGGCGCTCAAGGGAACCAGACTCCGGGCGTTGGAAAGGCCCTTGGGACGCATCGAAGCGATCCGCAAGCAACGGGGCCTTCCCGATGCCCCCGCAGAAGCATTGGAGGAGGCCGACGACACCCCGGCCCTGCCCGAGGCGGAGGGCCCGGACCTAATCGACGAAAAGTAGGCCGCCAAGCTCGTTGTTCAACCCCAATCACAAGAAGGACCGATCAGATTGCTATCCTTAGCCGACCTGCGCCGCGCCGTTAAGAACGCCCTGGCATTCGCCTCGTCCCAATCCGATGTGGCCGAAGTAGAGGTATTCGCCTCGGCCGGGGCCAACCTCACCGTGCGGCTCAATTACACCTCCCATATACCCAGCAACGGCGTTGAAGAACCCAAGTCGACCGAGGGCTACGGCCTGGGCATCCGGGCCACTTTCCGCACCCCGGACGGACTCAAGACCGGATTCGGCAGCGAGCCCACCGACCTATCGTTGGAGGGAGCGGCCCGCGCCCTGGACAAGGCCCGCTCCGGCGCGGTCTCCGACGCGGAGTTCGTTTCGCTGCCCAAACTGGATTCGTCCCAGCGGGCCAATGCGAAACCGGACGCAGCAGAGAAAACCGCCCCGTCCAATTACGACCCGGCATTGATGCGCATCGGAGGCAAGGGACTGGTGGACGCCGGCTGGCGCATGATGGACCGGGCCCTGGGCGCTTTCCAGTCCTCGGAAGACCTGATGGGCCTGGCGGGGTCGGCGGAGAAGATGGCCGACCTTGGCCTGATATTGGGCGGGGACGTGGTCATGCTCCAGGACCGGATGGCCATCGCGTCAACCCATCTCCCCAGGGTGCAGACCGAGCAGAACACGCTGGTTATGTCATTCGCCACGGCCATGATCGAGAGCCAGTCCAGCAAGGGCAGCGGCTGGTCCGTGGGCAGCAAGTTGGCCGACTTCACCGGCGAAGCCGCCGCCGAAGCGGCCCGGAACGCCATCGAGTCCATGGACGGCCAGCGCATCCCCTCCGGCAGCTACAACGTGGTCCTTGGCCCCCAAGCGGTGGCCGAGATACTGGAGTGGGTGCTGATGCCGGGACTGTCCCTGGACAGTTTCTACGCCGGGGCCTCGCCGTTCATGGGCAAGCTGGGCCAGTCGGTGGCCTCGGAGGACTTCAACCTCTACGACGACGGAGCGGCGCCCGGCTTGCCCAGTTCCAAAGCCATCACCGACGAGGGCCTGCCCACCGGCCGCACGGAATTGATCCGCGAAGGCAAGCTGTCGGGCCTGCTGGCCGACTATTACAACTACCAACGCATATTGAACGACCCCGCGGGACCGGAGAAGTTGGGGGTCGCCCCCAAAGACGCCCTCGAAAGCATCGCGCCGCGCAATGGGTTCCGGCCCGGCAACGGCGGCGGCCGCGATTTCGGCGTTATGCCCAGCGCCAGGTCCAGCAATCTGGTGATCGAGGGCAGCCGGGGCCACAGCCAGGAAGAGTTGCTGCGATTGGTGGGCAACGGCGTTTACATCGGCCGCATCTGGTACACCTACCCGGTGAACGGGACCACCAGCGGCGACTTCAGCGGCACCATCATCGCCGATTCCTACCTGATCAAGGACGGCAGGTTCTCCGCCCCACTGAAACCCAACACGGTGCGCATGAACGACAATGTGCTCCGGCTGATCAACAACATCCTGGGCATCGCGGCCCAACGCCGGGCCACCGTGCGCTGGTCGTCGGACCAGGTCACCTGGGCCCCCGAGATCGCGGTGGCCGGCTTCGGCCTGGAGGAAATCTCCGAATACATGGAGGGCGTGTAAATGGCTTTTGAAAACATCAATTTCGAGAAGATGGACGGCGTGGGCATCATCACCCTGAACCGCCCCGAGTCCCGTAACGCCCTAACGCTGGACATGGTTGCCGAGATGGGAGAAGCCATCGAGGCATGTAAAAGGCCTGATGTCCGCGCCGTGCTCCTCACGGGCGCCGGCGGAGGATTCTGTTCCGGCGCCGATCTGAAATTCGTCGTGGAGACTCTAGAGAAAAGCGGCCCGGAAGGACTCCAAGAGTACATACGCAAGCTGGCCGGCGATCTGCATTCCAAGGTTGTCCTGGAGTTGCGGCGTCTGGAGAAGCCGGTGGTGGCCGGCATCAACGGAGTGGCGGCTGGCGCCGGCTTCAGCCTGACTCTGGCCTGCGACATGCGCGTGGCCGCGAAAAGCGCCCGGTTCCTGATGGCTTACGCCAACATCGGAGCCCCAGCCGACGGCGGGTCAACCTACTTGCTGCCCCGCTTGGTGGGCGCCAGCCGGGCCATGGAACTATACCTGGCCAGCCAGCCCACCAGCGCCCAGGCAGCTCTGGAGATGGGGTTGGTCAACCAGGTGGTGGAGGACGATGCCCTGCACCGCCACGCCATGGAAACCGCGGTCCGGTTGGCCCAGGGACCGACTTTAGCCTACGCACGGGTAAAAGCATTGTTCGACAGTTCCTGGGAGAACGACCTCTCGACCCAGTTGGACGCCGAGACCGAAGCCTTCGCGGACATATGCCTCACCGCCGATTTTCAAGAGGGAATAAAGGCCTTCACCGAACGCCGCCAGGCCCGGTTCCAGGGGAAGTAGGGTCAGACCAGCTACTGCAACTCCGCAACCGTGACCCCGTCGCCACCTGGCCCCTCGCCGTTCTGGGCCGACGTCACCAGGGGATGGCCGCCCAGGTATTCCCGGATGGCCTGGCGCAGTGCTCCGGTGCCCTTGCCGTGGATGATCCGGACCGAGCCGGCCCCATCCAAAGCGGCGTCGTTGAGGGCTTCATCCACCCGGCTCAACGCCTCGTCCACCCGCAGGCCGCGCAGGTCCAGATCGGCGCTGGGGCCTTTACTAGACCCTTTCCGGTGCGCCCGGTCCAGGTACACTCCCTTGGAAGCCGCCGCGGGTCGCCCCTCGGCCTGCCGCTCCAACTGGTACACCGGGATCTTGGCCCGCATGGTGCCCAGCAATACTTCGACGCGGTCCTGGCTGTCGGCCGGGGAGATGACTTCCACCGGCTGGGCGATGCCACGGATGTAGACGCGGTCCCCTTCTTTAAGGTTGGCCTGCCACTGTGCCCTTTCGACTTCGATGGGAGACCAGTCGGCCGAGTCCAGTTGACGCTGGACCTCCCGTACCTCGGTCTGATGGGCCTGAATCTCCTGTCGTGACGCCGCGTTGGCCCTTGCGGCGGCGCTGGCCCGCGATTCGGCATCCTGCCGCAACTCGGCGGCCTCCAGCGAGCGTTCGGCCCTGGCCAGCCGGTCCAATATCCCGCTGATGCGGCCCTGCAGCTCCTGACGCGATTCCTCCACCAGATTGGCCTTGGCCGATTCCACGTCGGCCAACTGGGCGTCCAATTCCCGCTGCTTCCGCACCGCATCCGAGGTGGCGGTCTCGGCCTCCTCCCGCAGTTCCTCCACCACCCGGCGTTCCTGCTGTAATTCCTGCAGCAGCTCTTCAGTCGCTTGTTCAACGGGGGAGATGCCGCTGCGGGCGTCGTCAATGACCTCTTGAGGCACCCCCAGCCGGGCCGCGATGGTCAGCGCGTAGCTGCGTCCGGGCAGGCCCAGGGTTACGTGGTAGGTGGGCTCCAGGGTGTTCGGGTCCAGGTCCACGCTGGCGTTGACCATGCCCGGCTGGTCCTGGACGAACCTGGCGACCCCCCGGTGATGGGTGGTGCCCACCACGAACGAACCGATCTTCTGGAAATACCGGAGTACGGCGCTGGCCAAGGCGGAACCCTCTTCCGGGTCGGTGCTGGTGCCCAGTTCGTCCACCAACACCAGGGAAAGGACCGTGGCCCGGGACATGATCCCCTTCAGGTTAGTGATGTGGGAGCTGAAGGTGGACATGGACTGCTGGATGCTCTGCTGGTCGCCGATGTCCGCGTAGATGCCGTCGAAACGGGGGAAATGGGCCTCCTCGGCGGGCACGTGCAGGCCGGCTTGGGCCATCATCGCCAGCAGCCCCACCGTTTTCAGGGTTACCGTCTTGCCTCCGGCGTTGGGACCGGTGATCAACATCACTCCCTGGTCCCGGTCCAAGTCGATGCTAACAGGGACCACTTTGCCGGTGAGCAGGGGGTGGCGGGCCCGGACCAGTCTCAGATGCCGGTCCGCCACTTCCTGGTCGGCCACCCACGGGGCCACCGCGTTGGTGGCGGCCGAGTAGCGGGCCTTGGCGATATCCAGGTCGAGTCTGGCCATCAGGTCCAGAGTCAGCAGCAGGTCTTCTCCCGACATTCCAACCATCCCGGACAACTGCCGCAGCACCCGCTCCACCTCCCTTTCCTCGGCCAGCCGGGACTCCCGCCAGCGGTTGCCCGCCTCGATGGCCGGCATGGGCTCGACGAACACCGTGGCCCCGCTGTCGGACACGTCATGGACGATGCCCGGCACCCGGTACCGCATCTCGGCCTTGATCAGCAGCACCATCCGGCCGTTGCGCTGGGTGATCAGCGGTTCTTGGACCACCTCCGACCGCTGTAGACGGCGCAGGTTGCGCTCCATGATCTCGTTGAGCCGGTTCTGGGCGTGGCGTGCCTCCTGCCTCAGGTTGTGCAAGACCGGGCTGGCGTTGTCCAGCACCTCGCCGGCCTGGCTGATGGCGCCGGAGATGGCCCGCTCCAAGTCACCCAATTCAGGGATGTTTTCAGAGACGCTGGTCAGCAGCGGTATCTCTTCGTGGCGGCCCAGTTCGGTGCGGTCATAGCGGGCCGCCCGGAGCAATTCTCTAACCTTGAACAGTTCCTCGCCGCGCAGCAGTCCGCCCAGCAGAGCGCGCTGGAACAACTCCCGGAAGTCCTGGTCCGGCCCAAATTCCAGGCCGCCGCCCTGGTCCAGATACTGACGGGCCTCGGAGGTCTCCTGCAGCCGGGTGGCGATCTCCAACAGGTCGCGGGTGGGGGTTAGCGCTCTGGCCCGCTCACCCCCCACGATCGTATGGGTGTACCCGGCGACCAGTTCCCGGACTTTATCGAACTCCAACAGCGGGCCGGCAAAGTCGAAGCCGCCCAGATCGCTGTCCCACGGGCGAGGCGCGGTCCGAGTACTGAAATCGTGCCCAATAGATTCTGGCGGGTTGTTGGGTTCCAGTTCAGCGTCGCTCAACGTTCACCAATCAAGGGCCCAGACGCGGCTCTCGTGGAGGGTGCTGCCCAGGTCGTCCAGGGTGTCGCGTTTGGGGTCCCGTATGTTCAATCTTCGCTTCAGCGTTATGTCTTTGTACTCGTCCAGGCGGGGACAGACTTTAAGAAAGCCGTTCAAGGTGAACTTCTCTCCGCCCAATATCACGTGGTCCAATTCCCCCGCCACCGGGTCGAATTGGGCCCGGATGGTCTCGCACACCTTAATATACAAACGCCGCATCTGGCCTTCCCTGACCCGGGTGTAGCGGAGTTGGGACGTGCCCCCGGCGCTGTGTTTGCCCTTCACGTAGCGTGAATCGGTCTTTGATGAGGCCAGGTCTCCGCCCCGGTATACCGCCACCGAGTAGCGGCCCAGGCGCACCAGCACCACCCCGACCGTGCGGTCCGCGTCCAGAAGCGACCAGAGCGGTCCCTCGTCCCAAGTGTCGTATTGGCTGCTTTCGGTCACCGGGAAGGGCGGAGCCAGGACCAGCGCCCGGTCCCCGGCGCGAAACCCCACCAGGCCGCAGCCACTTTCTTCCGGCGTCTTCCCCAACCGGGCCAGCCGCTCCCGCCATTCCGGCGACTCGGCGGTATCGCCGGGCCGCAGATAGATGGACGACGCAGCTTCTCCCTCGCCTGGCTTCCGCACGTTCAAAAGATTGCGCAGCCGGTCCTTGGTGAGCCAGTCTCCGTTGAGGCCGGCCGCAGGCGTGGCGGTTTTGTGTCTAGCTTCGGTCATTATGTTCAGGAAAATTGTACCACTGCGGGCTCCCACTTCCCTGGAGATTGCGGGGGGCTTAAAATGGCCTCATCAGGCACACGGAGGAACAACCAATGGCGCCGGAACAGAACTTGACCCCGCTCCAACGGCAGGCAAGGGTGTTGGAGCGGCTGGACGAGGGGCACAAGACGCTCCACGCCTCCCTGGAAGGGATCGACCCGGAGGACGCTTTCTTGGGCTCCCGGTGGTCGGTCTGGGAGGTGCTGAACCATCTGGACACGGAAAAATTCGTGGCGGCTTTGGAAGACATAGCCGCGGGAAAGATGGACATGCTGCCTCCCTTCACCAGCCGCGAGGAGAAACTTAAAACGGACATCGCCCATCTGGACGAGAATTACCTGCGTTTCCGGGCGCTGGTGGAGGGCCTGACCGAGGAACAGATGTCCCAGCCCGTGACTCAACCCAACCCCCGCAATTCCTTTCCAGGGCTGACCATGCTTGAATTGGTCGAGCGTTCGTCGGGCCACGAAGCCACCCACGCCCGCCAGATCGTGGAGACCCGCAAATACGTGGAGGCCTTCGCGGCCAAGGAACGGGCCGTGACGTTCATCGCATTGAACCCTGACCGGCCCACCGAGATCGGCGCCGCAACCGTCGGCCTGCTGAAGCACGCCGACTACGTGGCAGGCTCCCCCGAAGCCCTGGAAGCCGTGCGAGATGTCGCCGGCGGGACCGAGTTGGTGCTGAACGGCCAGAACACCGGCGAGATAATATCCCGGTTGGGCCGGGAATCCCGCACCGGGCTATGGGCGGTGGTCTGCACCATCGGAAGCCCATCCGAGTCTCACGCAGAACTATTACAGGCCGCGGAGAAGCATTGCGACAAGGTTGTGATTCGGCAGGCAGCCCAGTAGCGTCAGCCCGTTTGCCCCGCCGAATCAGTTTTGCTACACTGTCGCGTAACTTCACGCCCGCCTGTGACTAAGCTCAGACCTGAGCCTGGGCGGGCAAGCAGAAAGCAATCGACCCCGGAGAGGAGCCGCCATGATCTACGAAGTGCGTACCTATACCCTGAAACCCGGCAGCGTCCCTGAATTCGAGAAGAATTTCGGCGAGGCCCTGCCCTACCGCGAGAAATACTCCAAGCTGGGAGCTTTCTGGCACACCGAGATCGGCCCGTTGAACCAGGTGATCCACGTTTGGCCCTACGAGAGCGTGGAAGAGCGTGACAGCATCCGCGCCGAGGCCGCCAAGGACGACCACTGGCCGCCGCCCAATGACCCCGAAATGTACGTCAGCATGAACTCGGAGATATTCATCCCCGCGCCTTTCATGCGTCCTTTGGGAGGAGACCAGAAGTTGGGCAATATCTATGAGATGCGCTCCTACACCTACAAGACCGGCAGCATGGGCAAGGTGATCGACATCTGGGCCGACGCCGTCCCTCACCGGGAGGAGTACTCCCCCTTGGCCGCCGCGATGTATACCGACGTGGGGGGACTGAACAAGTGGGTCCACATCTGGCCCTACGAAGACCTGGAAGAGCGGAACCGCATCCGCGCCGAAGCCTCCAAGAACCCCCACTGGCCGCCCCCCACCCGTGAGTGGCTGGTGAACCAAGAGAACAAGATCATGGTGCCCTCCTCATTCTCGCCCATGCACTGAGGCGGCGCGCCGCGTTTCGTTTGGACGAGTGTTTCAGTATTCGAGAGGAGGGTCTGCCGATGAATCTCGGTAGGCCCTCCTTTGTGGTTCAGGCGTCATTCAGGGAACGGTACTGAACCAGTGGATCTCGCTCCAGACGAACATATCCCGTAGGCGCGGGTTTTTAACCCGCCCTTTCCTTCGCAGTGATAGCTATGGGATAGAAGAGGTTACCGGGTAACGGTAAAATAACCCACGAAACCCTGGCGGGCACAAGCATGGTTTACGAGAGTCCAGGCGGGTTGGAAACCCGCGCCTACGAATGCCCAGCGGCCATAGCGGCTTCAAATGGCGTGCCCCTACGCCTGCTCCCTGAACAATAGCCCTCGGTAAACATACGCTTGTTTGGACTGGGACTTTTTTATGAATAACATTGACCAACAACTGGAAGAACTGGTCACGGCCAACCGGATTTTGGCGCGGGAGGGCGTTGTCGACGCCTATGGCCACGTCAGCATCCGGCACCCGGAAAACCCCGGCCGGTACATCCTGTCCCAGTCGCGGGCCCCTGACTTGGTGGACATCGCCGATCTGATGGAATACACCCTGGAGGGAGAACCCATCGACCAGCAAAGCCGCTCCATGTATACCGAGCGGCCGATCCACGGCGGCATCTACGAGGCTCGGGAAGATGTGATGGCCATCGTGCATAATCACTCGCCGACGGTGATTCCGTTCACCGTCACCAACACGCCGCTGCGGCCCATGTTTCACCTGGCGGCCCTGACCGGGCCGGAACTGCCCGTCTGGGACATCCGCGACAACTTCCAAGACACCAACCTACTGGTCACCACCATGGACCAGGGCCGGGACCTGGCCCGTTGCCTGGGCGGCCACCGGGTATCCCTGATGCGAGGCCACGGATGTGTTATTGCCGGCAAGTCGATACGCGAAGTGGTGATGGCTTCGGTCTACCTTCAGGTCAACGCCGGGCTCTTGCTGGAGTCCCTGCGTCTGGGTGAGGTCAAATACCTGTCGCCGGGCGAGATTAAAATGATGACGGAAAGCCAGATGAGCCTCACCGGCCAAGAACGGGCCTGGGAGTACTGGTCCCATCGGGCCGGCCGCGGCGGGGCCGCATAGCGATGACCCAACCGGAACCGGAGACGGTCGAGGAGATAAAGGCCGCCAACCAGCGGTTCTACGACGCCTTCTCCGACCTGGACATCGCCGGCATGGAGCGCGTTTGGGAGAACTCAGACCGGGCCCTGTGCGTTCACCCCGGCTGGGCCCCCTTGATCGGCTGGGATGACATCCGCCAGAGCTGGGACCGGATCTTCCAGAACACCGCCCTGATGCAGTTCCAGGTGCGCTACCTGAACGTGATCGTCCAGGGAGAATTCGGCTGTGTCACCTGTGTCGAGGGCATCACCAGCGTGGTGCAGGGACAGGCCACCAACTTCAGCACCTTCGCCACCAACATATTCGCCCGCTACGAGGACGGCTGGCGCATGGTCGCTCACCACGCCTCTCAAGGAGGCTGATCCAGCCTGCCCCACCCCCAGTTATTTCCCCCACCGCCTCAGCCATCCACCGCAGCCCAGGCCGGCCCGTCTGCGGTTTCTTCCCGCCACCTGATAAAATAGATTGCGCTGTCCAGCCGCCCACCGGGCCTCCATTTCTAGGCTGAATATGCCTGGCCGCGCGCTTTTGGCAGCCTCACAGAATGTAGAAAGGACACCAATCATGGCTCCAGATACACCGTCGATGACAAAGACGGACAGGAACCTTTGGTCGGCCATCGTCGCCGAGGCCTTGGCCTACTTGAAATACAACGCCTACGCTCACCGGGCCCTGGAAGAGGGCCACCCGGAGGTTGCCCAGGTCTTCCAGGAGGTGGCCGGCGCCGAGACAATCCACGGCATGAACCACCTGCGGGTTTCGGGAAATCTGCACACCACGTCGGTCAACCTGCGTGCGGTGACCGAGGGCGAGTCAAAAGAATACAGCACCATGTACCCCAAGATGATCCAGGACGCGTTGGACGAAGGCCGGCAGGACGCCGCCGATTCCTTCGCCTTGGCCATGGACCGGGAACGCCACCACCTGGAGGTGTTCACAAACG
>JADFNR010000180.1 GCA_022563275.1 Chloroflexota bacterium
GCGGCGTAGATGTCTTTGGGGTCGGAGGGGTCGAACGCCATGCCGATGACCCGCTTGGCGGTGGGGGGCATATAGGTCGTGATAAAGGGGTAGACCACCTGGCTGGTGTCCATCATCTTCCAGGTGTTTCCGCCGTCCTGGGAGCGCGAGATGGAGCAGGGGTCGTATCCGGCTAAGATCACGTCCGGATTATCGGGATGGATGGCCAGCGACCATACCTCTTTACCGTCGCCGGCGTCATCTAACGATTCCCAGTTCTCTCCGCGGTCTTTGGAGCGGAAGACGCCCTTGTCGGTGCCGGCGAAAACTATCTTGGGGTCGTCGGGCCGAATGGCCAAGGCCCGGACCTGAGGATGGTCCGGGAGGCCATTGGAGATTTGCGTCCACTGTTCTTCGCCGTCGGCGCGGCGGACGATACCGCCTTCGCCGATGTATTCGCCTTCTCCGGCCAGGCCGATATAAACGTAGGTCCGGTGGTCTGAGGCTACCATGGTGTATCTCCAGCCATAACGGTGTTCGGGATTAAGATACATGAATTCTTGGTATATTCAATCCCGTTGTCAAGTCGAAACCAAAAAATAATTGGACAAAGACGCGCCTATGGCGTGGCGCACCGGTCTGCGGTAATATTTAACACGCCCCAGACAGGGCTGATCCAGACTCCATTGGTTTAAGGTTATTCATGAAGAATAAGATCTACAAAAGCATGGATGACGCCGTGGCGGACATTCCCGACGGCGTCACGATCTTCAGTCCCGGATTCGGCGGCGTGGGCGTGCCCAGGAACCTGCTGGCCGCATTGAACCGCCAGGGAGCCAAAGGGCTGACTGGAGTGTCTAACAACGCTGGGACGATCGACGAGCACGTTGACATCGGCACCTTGGTGGAAGCCGGCCAGATGAAGAAGATGATCTGCGCCTTCACCGCCGCGACCCACCCATCTCAGGTGACGCCCTTCACCCGCATGTACAACAACGACGAGATTGAAGCCGAGTTGGTGCCCCAAGGGACATTGGCCGAGCGCCTTCGGTGCGCCGCCGCCGGGATCGGCGGGTTCTACACTCCGACGTCGGTTGGGACCGAGTTGGCCGAGGGCAAAGAGCATCGGGAGATCGATGGCCGCATGCATGTGCTTGAGTTCCCGCTGCACGGAGACTACGGACTGATCCGGGCCTGGAAGGCCGACACCTTGGGTAATCTGGTGTTCCGGCTGACCCAACGCAACTTCAATCCGCTGATGGCCATGGCGGCCAAGGTCACTATAGTTGAAGTGGAGAACGACATCGTCGAAGCCGGTGAATTGGACCCCGACGCCATCCACGTGCCGAGCATCTACGTCGACCGGCTGGTCCGCATCCCCGAAGACGGCATCTGGGTCTAGCGAGCGATCAGCGATCAGCATTCAGCGGACAGCAAGCTGATAGCTGATCGCTCGAACCTCAAACACGGAGAACAACAATGGCCGAAAAGGTGAAATTGGAACGACAAGCGATGTGTGACCGGCTGGCCATGGAATTTCAAGACGGCTGGATCGTTAACCTGGGCGTTGGCATGCCGACTTTGTGTTCAAACTATTCGGATCCCAGCAGAGAGATCATCAATCACGCTGAGAACGGTGTCATTGGTTATGGGCCGTTGGCCAAGGAAGGCGAGGAAGACCGGCACCTGGTGAACGCCGGCGGACAGAAGGTTACCCCCCTGCCCGGAATGGCCTGCGTGCACCACGCCGACTCGTTCATGATGATTCGCGGCGGCATGATCGACGTAACCGTGATGGGCGCTTATGAAGTAGCCGAGAACGGCGACTTCGCGAATTGGCGCATCCCCAGCCGCAAGGGCGGAGGCATCGGCGGGGCGATGGACCTGGCGGCCGGCGCTAAGCGGGTGTTCATCGCCATGGAACACACCACCCGCGACGGTGGGCTCAAGCTGTTGAAAAAATGCACCCTGCCCATCACCGCCCCCGGCGTGGTGAAGATGTTGGTCACGGACCTGGGCCTCTTTGAGATCACGCCCCAGGGATTCAAACTGGTTGAGCATGCCCCAGGCTGGAGCCCCGAGGAGATTCAGGAGCAGACCGAGGCCAAGCTCATCATCGCCGATGACCTGAAAGAGTTCCGCTTCAGGAGCTAGGTGGCTACCCGAGCGAGGGCCTAGAAGAAGTCGGTCCCGCCGTTCACGTGCAGGGTCTGGCCGGTCATGAAGCCGCACTCGTCGGTGATCAGGAACATGCAGGCCGACGCAATATCGTTCACCGTGCCCAGGCGGCCTATGGGGATGTCCGCCGTATCGCGCATACCGCCCTGGGGGTACCAACTGAGGTCTCTGGTGGTGTCGATACGGCCCGGAGAGATCACGTTCACCCGGATATTCTTGGGCGCGAACTCGGAGGCCAGTCCCCTGGCCAGGCCGATGACTCCCATCTTGGCGGCGGATACGTGGGAGCGCTGGGCAGTCCCCTTGAAAGCGCCGTCTCCGGTGAAGAACACCACCCTCCCGTAGCCGTTCTTCTCCATGTGTGGGATGGCCGCATGGGCAACGTGGAACGCCCCGTCCAGCACCACGCCCCTGACCCGCTGCCATTCTTCCAGGGTGACCTCGGTGAATGGTTGGTGGGGCCTGATGGCGGCGTTGCTGACCAGGATGTCCACCCCTCCGAACTGCTCCGCGGCGGCGGCGAACATGCTGGTCACCTGCTGGTGGTCTGAAACGTCGGCGATGAAAGGCAGGGCCTCCACGCCCAGGGCCCGGGCCTCGGCGGCCACCGATTCCGCTTCTTCCTTGTTGCTCCGGGCGTTCACCACGACGTTGGCGCCCTCTTCCGCCAGTTTCAGGATGATGGCCCGGCCGATGTTGCGGCCGGAGCCGGTGACCAGGGCTGTTTTGCCTTCCAGACGCTTCATGGTTGGACCTCGTAGAAAGTGCCGAATCTAGGGGTCTCAGGCACGCCTAATTA
>JADFNR010000094.1 GCA_022563275.1 Chloroflexota bacterium
GGGTGGGTGCGATGTTATACCTGGGCCCGAGCCACGGCCCATGATCAAAGGAATGAGAGTCGGTGAACTCGGATAAAAACCCGAACCGGCCTTGAAGCTCGTCCAAGTTGGAGGTGAGGGTGAATCGGCCGCACATGATGTCAAAGTTTTCCAAATTTGAACGATTAGGTCTACAAAAAATAATAATCTCGCCGCGCCGGGTAAGCAACCCTGGGCCTGAACCGCCCCTGTATGGCCCACATGGGCCAGTCCGCCGGCCGTCCAGGGTCAACAGATGGACGATTCGTAGTTGGCATCTGGGTCCGGTGGCACTTTGGCTTGGCCGCCGTTGGTGCAACAATCATGGGGTGGGAATCCGTTTTGGTTTAGGTCTGAATATCAGGTGCGAACCACCAACCTCGCACCGGCCCATATCATTACCGAACGGTTAGGATGCCACAGGTGGGATCAATGCTCTTCAAGGCGTTTTCGTTACTCGCATTGATCGTGCCTGGTGAATCTGTGATTTACAGCAATATCCCTTACGGCTGTAGATTCATGTCTACGGTGGGAGTTCGATGAACCTCCCGTACCTATCCCGCCGTCAAACGGCCGGACTAGATGCCCGTCCAAGTTTCCGGTTGCCCAGGATCCTCATCTGGGCAGATTTCTCTCTGTCCACCAAGTTGATCTTATTGGTGGTTATACCCCTGGTCCTGACGTTGGCTGCGACCTTGCCGCTGACCGTGACCGGCCTGAACAGGTTGGCATCGGTGACCAGCACCGAAAGGCTCGAAGACGAGATCGTTCTAGTCGTTTCGCACATCGGGCTATTCGAGGAAAAGCTCAATAGGGCGGCTGATGATTTCGCACGAGACCCGGTATTGCTGGCCGCAGTGCGGGAATCCAATTCTCTAAGGATCAGGACCATCCTGCTGTCCTCGATGCTACGTTTTGGATTTCAACACCTGGAGGTCGTGGATGCGAACGGTGTTAGATCGGCCTATGAGCATCAGGCCGGGGGCACTCTTGGCCAGAAATCGACGAATGAACTGAACGCATTGGGGTTGGCCGGGATTGACACAAATGGATTGGTCCAGACCGACGGGGGTTGGTTCTTGGTTTCGGTCCGTCCGCTCAAGGACTCGGATGGATTCATCGGGTATGTCGCCGTGGGCCGGTTGATGGATTTCAAAGCACTGGCGGAGATGAATGTAGAACGCTCCGACACCATTCTGATGCTCTTGGGCGACGACGATGAAGTTGTCTCCACGTCCTATCCGTCCAGCGATCTATCCACCCGATTCCCGATAGCCCCAGACCCTGAATCCGTCCGCGTGGCCCGGAATGGTCAGGTTGCCTTAGGTTCGGTGATTATCGATGGGGAGAAACTGCGGACCGCGTACGTGCCGGTGATGGTTGGAGGTGGGCCCCCCCACGTGTTTGCGGTTGCCTTGACCACCTCGCCGGTTGTGGCTCTTCGCGATCAACTCATCGCCAGCCATGTCATGGTGATATCCGCATTGTCGTTGCTGGTGTTGGGCGTTGGCTATGTAGTGACCCGGACCATTACCCGGCGGATTCTCCGTCTGCGGGACGGCGCGGTCGAGATTGGCAACGGCAACCTGTCCTTTAGGATCGAAGAAAGCGCCCACGACGAGATGGGCACGCTGGCCCGCGAGTTCAACCGGATGTCCGATCGCGTGAAGGAAAAAAACGCTCAACTGGAGGAGGCCAACCGGGACCTTGAACAACGGGTATCCGAGCGTACGGAGGAGTTGCAGCAGGCCAACGTTCAACTGGTGGAGGCGCAGAGCCAATTGGTCCGCACCGAGAAATTTGGAGCCCTGGGTGAACTGTCCGCCGGCGTCGCCCATGACCTGCGGAATCCGCTGGGCGCCATCAGAAACGGGATCTATTTCTTGAAATCGAGGCTGGCCAAGTCCGATCGGCTCGCGGCAGAACCCAAGGTTGCCGAATACCTCCAGGTGATGGACGAACGGATAACCCAATGCGACAAGATCATTGAGGACCTGATCTCCTTCACCCAAATATCATCTCCGGTTTACTCGGCAGTGACCCTGAGTGTTCTGCTGGAATCCGCCCTTTCGGGAATCGATATCCCTGACGGCGTCTCGGTCATCAACGATCATGGAGATGGACCGGTGGTTGTTCAGGCAGACCCGCATCAACTGAGCAGGGTGTTCACAAACCTGATTGTCAACGCCTACGAGGCCATGCTGGAAGGCGGTGAACTAACCATCGGCGTAAAGACGGTGGGGCCGTCGGCGGAAGTGACCATCACGGACACGGGGACCGGGATAAGTCCGGAGGGACTGGAAATGATATTCGAGCCGCTTTACACGACTAAGATTCGGGGCACCGGCCTTGGCTTGGCGGTCTGCCAAGAGGTTATCGCCAAGCATAACGGCAGCCTGCGTGTGCACAGCAGAGTGGGAGTGGGCACAACGTTTACAGTCAGCCTCCCCCTAACTCCGTGGGAATAGTAGCCGCTACGGTAGTGCGGCAGGCGCCGCCACGGCCACTATTCGGCGGCGCATGTAAGCTTCCCGTTTAAGCCTCCTAGCCGATCACCTCTTTGAATTGCTGTATGGCGTTGATGTGGTCTTGAGGGGAATTCAGCCCGGCCCTCATGGTGTTTACCGACACGTGGGTTGCCCCCAGTTCCTGCCAAGCCCTTGCCTGTTCCTGCCAGGACTCGGGGCCGCCATCGGCAAAGTTGATCCGAGGCTCCATTCCGATGGCCGCGCCGTCACGGCCAGCCTCACTGGCGAACGCCATCAGTCTTTCCACCGTGGCCTTGGCGTCGTCTCCAGGCTGCATCTGGGGGAACCAACCGTCGGCAAGCCGCGCCACTCTGCGGAGCACCCGGTCGGTGGGCACGGGGTTCGCCCGCGCGCCGGCGCCCATCCAGATGGGGATCGGCCGCTGCACCGGTTGCGGATTGACGCCGGCGTAGTCGACCTTATGGTACCGGCCCTCGAATCCGACCACGTCTTTGGTCCAGAACTCCCGCAGCAAGGTGATCTGTTCCGCGTAGCGGCGGCCACGATTGCTGAAGTCCTGGTTCAGCGCCTCGTACTCAACGTAGTTCCAGCCCACGCCTACCCCCAGCCGAAGCCGCCCGCCGGTCAGCAGGTCCACCTCGGCGGCCTGCTTGGCCACCAGGGCGGTCTGCCGCTGGCTTAAGATCAAAACCGCCGTCACCAGTTCCAGCTTGGTGGTGATGCCAGCCAGGTAGCCGAAGAGCACGAAAGGCTCGTGGAACATGGACTCGGAGGTGTAACTGCCCTGCCAATCGGCGTGGTGACTGGTGTCTGCTCCCAGCACGTGGTCGTAGACCAGCATGTGGGAATAACCCAACCCCTCGACGGCCTGCACGTAATCGCGCACCGCGGCCGGGTCGGCGCCAATCTCAGTCTGGGGAAACACAACCCCTGTTTTCATGGGACGTCTCCGGTTAGATAAATCACTGATCAGTCAGAGGCCGCCGAGGGCATACTGGACGGTGCTTGAGCCTTTTCTTTTGCCCGGAAGTGAGGGATCACATGCTTGCCGAACATGGTTAGGGTGTTCATCACTTCTTCGTGCCTGGCCGGGCCGATGGCCGAAAGCAAGAATATCTGCTCGACGCCCATCGCCTCGTAGCTCTCGAAGAACTTAATGCATTGGTCGGGCGTGCCTACGCAGAAGGAAGTCCCCCGCTTCACGACCTCGCTGGCGGTGGGGTCGCCGGGGTGCGGGCCCGCGGCCAATCTCATGTCCCGCTCGTAATATCCCTGGTAATCGGGCGGCACGGTGGCTGGGTCAACGCCCTGCCAGACCAGGCGGGCCCGCTTCCGCTGTTGGTCCGTGTACCAGCCGATCAACTCCGTGCCCCTGCCTTCGATCTCCTTGGGGTCTTCATGGCAGAAACCGGCGGTCATCAGGGCGTTGTGGCTGTTGGGCGACACTCCAGAGGGACTCGCGGTTTTCAGCGCTTGTTGATAGAGCTCGAGAACGCTGCCCACCTTATCGGGGCCGCCCTCGCTGCCGACCAGGGCGCCCAGGCCCAGTTGGGCGGCGGTGCGGGTGGTTTCTTCGCTGGAACAGGCTGACCAGAGCGGGGGATGGGGCTTTTGGATGGGCTTGGGAAGTACCTCGCGGGGCGGTATCTGGTAGTACTTTCCTTCGTGGGAGAACACTTCCTCGGTCCAGATCCGGGGCAAGACCTGGGCGAACTCTTCCCACATGCCCCTGGTGTCTTCCAATTTTGTCCCAAAGGGGGTTAGTTGGTACGGATACCCCGTGCGGCCCAGGCCGACGTCCACACGGCCGTTGCTGAGTATGTCCAGGGTGGCCATGCGGGCCGCGGTGTGCAAAGGGTGGTGGATCGGGGCCAGCACCACGCCAACGCCCAATCGGATGCGTGAGGTGCGTTGGCTCACGGCGGCCAACGTCAGGTCGGGAGCGCTGTTATGGGACCATTCGGGACGGAAATGGTGCTCCGAGAACCAAACGCTGTCGTAGCCCATCTCTTCGGCGTAGGCGATCTGGTCTAGCGCTTCCCAGATGCGTTTACTTTCGCTATGTTCGTCCCATGGCTTGGGGACCTGTATCTGGTAGAACAGTCCGAACTTCATCAAGTCCTCCCGTTGTCCGGTCCCGCAAGCCACTCCCGGCGGCTGCTGCGGGCTGTGGCTTCAAATTAGCTGGGGTCTAGCAGACGCCATTATAGAGAGTGGATGTTGACCGTCAACGCCACGCCAGGCCCGCCTGCGGAGCCAACTTGAGAGGCAGCTGGAGGGCCTAAGCTAGCCCAACACCGAACTTCTTGATTAAATCCTCCTGTTCGGGCACTCTACAAACGAACCTAGAACGCACCGTGAAAAACTGGCCTGATTCTTTGAAGACGGCCTGATGGAGGGAGAAAATCAATCGGATGAGCAGCCTTAGATTCGGCGAAAGGATCGGGAAGCAAGGCGTGTTACGGCCCGGCGCCTCGGCGCTGATCTTTGACGAGGCCAGGGAGAAGTTTTTGTTGACCCGCCGTGAGGACAACGGCCGCTGGTGCCTCCCCGGCGGCGGTATGGACCCGGGAGAAAGCGTGGCCGAAGCCTGCGTCAGGGAAGTATTGGAGGAGACGGGCCTGGAGGTGAGGGTCACGAAGCTGGTGGGCGTCTATACCTCCCCTGACCTTCTTGTCGAATTTGCTGACGGGAACGTGTATCAACCGGTAGGTTTCAGCTTTGAGGTCGAGATTACCGGCGGTGAGTTGGGGCTCAGTGACGAGACCACCGAATTCGGATGGTACACGGTGGCCGAGATGGAGGCGATGGACATGATGGAGAATCACATCCCACGGATCCACGACGCGTTGGAAAACCGCCCCGAAGCGGTCTTTCAGTGACGTCTTGACCAAGATCATTGGGTTCATATTCAAGTCGTTGTGGCGGGGGTTGCGCCTCGCCTTTTGGCTGTTGGCGGCGGTCCTCCGCCTGAGCATCGGCTTTGCCTGGCGGCAGACCCTGGGCCGGTCCGCCGTCTACGTCCGGCGGGACTGGAACGACCGCGGAGTGGGCCGGGTCCGGTGGTCCGACCTCCATGACCCCCGGTGGGACACCGTGTCCGGGGGCGCTCAGGTGGAGAACCCGCTGCCCCTGCTTCACGGCTACGTTTGGTGTGACAAAGTCCGGGGCAAGATCGGCCATTCCTGTGCCCACGGGCCGGGGCCCCACAACATCAAGGTGTGCATGTTGCGGGAAGACAACAGCCGCCGCATCTGGCGGCGTTTGTTGGACCTGGCGGGGCCAGACCGGAGGCTGGAGGCAGGCTGATCGAGGCCTGGCGGAATAGGTTTTGGGGAGATGATAGATTGCGGATAGCTATTTTCGGCGCCGGAGGAATCGGCGGCTACCTGGGCGGGCGGCTGTCCCAAGCGGGGGAGGACGTGGTGCTCATCGCCAGGGGCGAGCACTTGCGGGCGATCCGTGAGCATGGACTGAGGGTCGATAGCATCAAGGGCGATTTCGTCGCGGCCCCGGCCCTGGCAACCGACAACCCAACTGAAGCTGGGCCGGTTGATGTCGTGATACTGGGGGTCAAGGCCTGGCAGGTGGTTGACGCCGCCAAGGCCATGCGGCCCATGATTGGTCCCGAGACGTTTGTCGTTCCCATGCAAAATGGAGTGGAAGCCCCGGCCCAGTTGGCGTCCGTGCTGGGCGAAAGGGCCGTGGTGGTCGGGCTCGGCGGCCTGATCAGCTATATCGTCGGACCGGGACACATCCTCCATGCGGGCGGGGACCCCTACGTTTCCTTTGGCGAGTCCGACGATTCGGCCAGCGAGCGGACTGAGCGGCTGCTGCAGGCATTTCAGAATGCCGGCATCAAGGCCAATATCCCCAGCAACATCCACGCGGCGCTATGGGGGAAACTGGCGTTCATGGCCCCAGGTAGTGGTGTGGGTTCCATAAGCCGGGCGACCTCAGGCCAATGGCGCAGCGTGCCCGGACTCTGGGAGATGGCCCAGCAGGTGGCCAAGGAAGTCCTCGCCGTGGCCGCCGGAAAGGGCATCGATATGCCAGATGACGCCCTAGCTTCGGTCATTTCCAGGCTAGAAGGCTCGCCACCGGATAGCACATCGTCGATGCAGCGAGACCTGATGGAAGGGCGGCCGTCGGAGTTGGAGGTCCAGAACGGGGGCGTCGTAAGGCTGGGGCTGGAAGCAGGGGTGCCGACTCCGGTGAACGCCTTTATCTATCACAGCTTGCTCCCCCAAGAGATGAAGGCGCGGGGCGAGATTCAGCCTGAGGAATCGGAGTAGGTGATGGCGGTTACGGCCACGCCGTCGTTCTCCATCCGGCCATAGAGGGCGGAAGAGTTCAAGACCATGCTGCCCGGCACGAGGGCTTTGGTTACTACAGGTGCCAGTGTCTTGGCGGCTCTTGATGGGCGGGCAGCACCTTTATCTGTAGCCCGGGGATCAAGAAGGCCCGGTCGCAACGGCGGCACCCCCATCTGCCAAAGGGGTGGAATCCACTTCTGCGGTCAATCTCAGTGCTCTTACATCTGGGGCACGCCTGCACTTCATAGACGGCTTCGTTGGGGGTCTCGTCATGTTGGGAGGGTGTGCTCATACTTGCCGCTCTTTCACTATTTAGGGCCCTCGCCCAGGGTACATGCCGCTTCGGTAGCGGTCCGTTTCCACACCTAGGGTAAAGGCATGGAAATACTGACCGAGTGCACCGGGAAGCGGGTCTTGTGGCCGTGACCGGTCACGTCCTCCCACAGCCTCAGGTCGTTGGGACCAAAACTGTGGACCGTGCCGTCGGCCAATTCGATATCGATCTGCCCGCTGATCATGCTCATCCAGCGGCGCCGGGGCGCGGGGTGGAACTCCGAGAACTCGGAGGGCTCATTGATCTGGATGGAACAACCGGTGCAGGTTTTTAGGGTCTCCAAGATGGGGTCGTCCACCTGAAGTTCTTCGATGACGCTCTTTCCGTCGCCGCCGGTATACATCCGGAAGATGCCCATTCTGGAGGCCTCCTGAGTTCGTGTTCGGAGTTTGTGGTTAGCCGGTATTCCGCGCCCATGTTACCTTATCCGGTCCGGTTGGTCGATCGTAGCCGCGCGGGAATTTTCGCGATTTCGACCGGCCGGTCAGTCGATCTGCCGCAAATGGTCGCGCTGGGTAATGCCGGTGTACGAAGTCCGGAAACGGCCGCGGCGTTGGAGCTCCGGAACTACCAGGTCCACGAACTCTTCTATGGCGCCAGGGCAGTAGATCGGCGATAGCATGAACCCGTCGCCTCCTACCTCGTCGAAGAACGCCTCCAGTTGATCGGCGACGCTGGCCGGCGTTCCCACGAATTGAGGAAGCCCTACGCTCTCGCCATGGCGTTGGGCAACCTCCTTGATGGTCATTGACTCACCGTTATCCTTCAGAGAGATCCTCCGCGAGCGTTGCAGCTCCGGCTCGGTCCTGCTCAGCATCTCATCGTCCGGCGGCAGGGTGGAGAGATCGAAATTGAGGTGACCCGACAACATCGCCATGCCGCCCTCAAGCGGCACCAGGTTGTTATGTTCTTCCTGTTTCTCCAGCGCCTCCGCCTCACTAGATCCGATGATTGGCTGGGCGCCGAACAAGACCGCGCAATGGTCTGGATCACGCCCAAGGTCGGCAACCCGGTCCTTGATCTCCGTATAGTACCTGGCTGCTCCTTCGGGCCGGGGGTGGATCGCGAAGACCGCATCGGCATATTTCGCCGCGAGATCGATACCCATCGGCGAGGTCCCGGCCTGAATCAAAGCCGGGCCGTTCTGTGGGGAGCGGACGACGTTCAACGGACCCCTTGAGCTATAGAAACGGCCGACGTGTTCGATCCGGCGGACCTTTGAGGCATCGGCGAAGACCGCGTTCTGGCGGTCCATCACCACCGCATCTTCGTCCCAACTATTCCATAGCTGCTGGCATACTTCGATGAATTCGTGGGCCTTCTCATAGCGCAGATCGGTGGGCTCCAGGCCCGCCTGGCCATAGTTGGCTGCCTGGTTCTGATTGAGGGAGGTAACCACGTTCCAGGCTGCCCGTCCACCCGTCAGATGGTCCAGGGTGGCCCAGAGCCTGGCGGCGTAGAACGGGTGGTGGTAGCTGGTGGAAAACGTGGCGCCGAGACCGATGTGGCTGGTCACCGCCGCGATCATGGTGAGCAGGGGGATGGGGTCGTGCTCCGGGACCTGGGTGGCGTACCGCAGCGCGGGGCCTATTGACCCCTTGAAGGAGTCGGAGATGTAGTTGAGGTCGGCGAAGAAAACCATGTCGAACAGACCTCGCTCACAGACCTGGGCTATATGCTGGTAGAGACCGGGTTTGCGCCAACTATCATCCGCCCAATCGCTGCGGGGATGACGCCACATCGCCAGGCTGTGATATGTAGGTCCGTGTATCAGGAACTGTGCGAGGTGGAACTTCTTCTTGTGATTTTTCACACGGGTACCCCTTGCGCCAATAGACCGGGTATTTAGCGGCTATTCAATCGAGGCCAGGGCCTTGTCGGTCCGGGCAGACAGGTCGGGAATATTGAATGGCTTGGTGATGTAATCAAAAACCCCTTGGTTGAGCCCAGCAGCGATGTCATGCTGCTGGCCCTTGGCGGACAGCATGATTACCGGAATGCTTTTAGTGTTCTTATCTTCTTGCAGTTTCCGGAGGACCTGGAATCCGCCCATAACGGGCAACATCACGTCCAATAAGACAAGGTCAGGACGTTCTGATCTGACCATAGCCAGGGCCTGCTCTCCGTCGCCAGCCACCCGGATTTCGTGACCTATCTTACTGAGTTGATATTGGAGCAACTTTTGGAGAGACGGTTCGTCTTCCACTACCAATATTTTCGCCATGAATGAACCGTTACCTTAAAGATTTTCGACCAATGCTGGGGTGTCTTTCCGTGGATCCCAGGACCACAGCCAAATTATTCTGCCGGTTGCTGGCCGGTAGACTCTCGATGATTAATCAATTCGTGATACAGCACATTGGTATCGCCGTCTACAACCAATATGGTGTTTTATTTATCAGGCAGATTCGGATGGAGCCGGAAGGAAATCCGCATCACCGGCCTGCGGGGACTCTTCAGCCGTACCGCGTTGATCGACCGGAATGGTGAAGATAAACACACTTCCTTTGCCCAGTTCGCTTTCAACCCAGATCCTGCCACCGTAGTGGTCCACTATCTCTTTGCAGATCGGCAACCCAAGCCCGGTTCATTTATTGACATCTGAAGGTGTGTCTCCGACCTGCTTAAATTTTTTAAATATCTCGTCCAGGTCTTTGGCTGCTATCCCAACTCCGTTATCGGCGACCCTGATCTCGACGGCGGCGTCACCGCCGGCGCTACCGGCGGCAAATGACTCCTTAACAGATACCCCGATCTCACCGCGTTCGGGTGTGAATTTAATGGCGTTGCTAAGGAGATTGGTGAGGACCTGATCGATTTTGTCCTGATCGCACCAGACGTCCGATAAATCAGAATCCAGGCTCACACTGACGTCAAGATGTTTCTGAATCGCCAGTGACTGGATGCCCGCGACGGCTGAACCTACGATATCGCTCATCGAATTCGGCTGGTCATTCCATATCTCCTGACCGGCCTCGTAACGGGCCAGGTCTAGAACATCGTTTATCAGGCGAGTCAAACGGTCGCTTTCGACGTTGATGATCGTAAGGAATTGTTTCTGGACCTCTTCGGTGACGCCATCTTCGTCCAACAGGATCTCGGCCGAGCCCTTGATCGCCGTCAGCGGAGTCCTCAATTCGTGGGAAACAGATGATAGGAAATTATCCTTTAGCTCATCCAATTGCGCCAATTCCGCGTTCTGCGCCGCCAACTCTGCGATCAGGGCCACGCGTTGATTCTCGGCCCGCTGGCGCGCCGCGGCCATCTGATTGAAGGAATTCGCCAAGGTGCCGATCTCGTCATTGGTTTCGGCGCTCGCCCTCGCGCCAAGGTTTCCTTTGCCAAGCTCGACCGCCACATTCGTCAACCTCACGATGGGGTTGACTATCTGCCGCGCCACGATCAAAGCTGTCCCTCCACCGACGACGGCGCCCAGGGCGATCAGTATGAGGACCGCTAACGTGGCGACATCCACCGACGCTTCAGCGCCATCCAGGGCTTCGAAGGTTTCGGCAAGGATTAGCGGCTGAATATCCTCAATCACGATCCGGTCGATCTCTTCAAGGTCATCCGCCAGATCAACGAGGAGAATTCGCCGCTGATCAACTTGGTCCATAACCCTGGCGCCCATGACCACTGCATCGAGAAAGACATCGTCAATCACGCCAACCATTAACTCCTCGCTTAGGGAGAGTCGGCTGGAACGGAACCTAGCTTCAATCTCTTTGAATTCCGTTTGCTCCTCCCGCACAATCTCGCGAAACCGGGGGTCCGGACTGGCCATGTAGGACTGAATCGCGAGGTAGGCCTTATCGAGACGGATGCCCATATTTAGCACTGCTTCCAATTTTAATAGGCCGTCAGGAGCATCCCGGTCGATCAAAACTTCCAGTTGTCCACTGAGTATCTGTTCGATATTCGCGACGACTTGATTCAGTCTCGTTAAGCTGGCTTGAATGCCGTTGGTGATTCCGATGATCTTGCCGCTGATCTCTCCGAATCCTCCATGGATCTCGCCAACCCTGCGGCCGGCTTCCTTTTCTTCATCGGTCTCGGCCAGCCGGGTGAATTCTTCCAAGGCCCTCTCAAAGTCGATCTTGGTCTCTAAGAAACGCTTGATGTGCCTATCGTCTCGGTCGATGGAATATTGAATTATCGATTTGCTGCCTTGACCGATGCTTATCTGCATCTCCAGTGCGGATTCTTTCAGAGGCGCCACAACCCTTCCCAGATTCTGCACATCGCTGTCGATTCGTCTCACCAGCACATACGATAGGGTTGCGCTCACGATCAGGAGGAGGGTCAAAGACCCGAAAAGCAATCCCAGCTTGATCTGGAGGTTCATCGAAGTTCGCCTTCCCTGCCGCCCAATGGCTGCACGGATCTCGAGAAACCGATGGTTGATTTAGGCCTTAAATTCAACTCGATTACCTGGGTAGACCCGCCGGAACCTTACTCCGATCTCTTGCCCATTTATCCCATATCGTCCCGGCCGCGGGAAGGTCCGGCCGTTAATTTTCCGTTGAGCGCATGGTAGCAGGTATTGCAATTCCAGATACTTGTTATCTATACTTTGCCTCCCAAACGAAAGAGGAGGAAGGCAATGACCACTGGTAATACATATAAAGTTATCGAGTTGGTGGGTTCATCTTCAGACGGAGTCCAGGAGGCGATCGATGGCGCAATATCCCGGGCCAGCCAGACGATAAAGAACTTGGACTGGTTCGAGGTCAAGGAAATAAGGGGCAACATTCAAGAAGGCAGTGTGACCTGGTACCAGGTTAAGGTTGCGATCGGATTTAGGGTTTTAAGCGCCGAGGACCTACGAAAAGAGTGACGCCCAGGCAGCTTTGAGACACCGCTGAGGTAGAGGTTCTTGGCCGGTCCATGGACTCCGAGTTAAACAAAGGCCCTTGAATTTGGTTCAAGGGCCTTTATCTTGCCTGAATCATAGAACCACGGAATGAAACGGTGTAGGCGCCGAAATCCGAATGCGGCATCCCAGGCATCGGAGGTTTACATAAAGTATGACCGGCGTCATAGAATCTTACGCGGTTCGCGGCCAAACTTACCTCCAGATGGTCCTTTAGTACCCCGGCTTAACCAAACCACCTCAAGGCTGGCTGGAGAACGAAATGCTGCGCACGATGGCCTCCGCAAGATCGGCGTTCGTGGCCAAGACCCGCGGCCGAGTGTTCGCCGTGCTGGTGTTGGGGATGTTTGCGATCTCTGCTGTCGTGTTCGGCGCTCTGCCGACTGGGCCGGATGCGGCGACGGACCAACTGAACAACGCGACTGACGGTCCGATGAAGATTGCGGTCGCGCTGCCTTACGTTGCGTTCGAAGGGGTCCAGCAGGGCCAGATACATTTCGCGGCGGACCCGCTCTGGTAGCTTCAGCCCGCTGGGTGTAACAAAAAAGGCTGGCGATCTGCCGGCATTTTGTGTAACGGAGCCGATTAATTCACGCGTACCTGTAACAAAATGATGGAGCCGGTGATGGGAATCGAACCCGCGACCTGCCCCAAATGCGGCCACGGGTCCGGCAGCATCTACCTGGATCAACTGACTGAGGATCCGGCCTGCCAGTTGTGCGGCTGGCGGTCCGGCTCCCGGCCTCCGGTGCCGGTGACACGGGACCCGGCCTGGCCCCACAGCCGGTTATGGACGCATAAAGATTAGGCGGCGGATAAATCGCCGTCGCGGCCGCAGGAAATGCGCGCGAAACTCCCCGCCGGCCGCGCCGGCGGCAGCTGGTAAATGAACGCTAAAACCCCGACGTGTCCGGGCGTCGGGGTTTCTTTTTGCGTGCTAAGTTGCGTCCCGGGGCCGCGCCCGTGGGATGGTTATGCGTCAGTCACCAGAATCCATGTTATGTTGTGTGTTAAAACCCCTTGTAAATCAAGAACTATTCTGTTCTCATAAGAAATAGACCCAGCGGTGGTTGTGGCCCAGGTGGGCCTATCCATGGATAGGCAGCCTGGGGGTCCATCGTCTGGGTCTATTTCTTTGGTCCGTCTTTAGTATAGCCAGTTGTTAAGCGTTCTTGTCAAGACAAATTGCCAAGAATGTATACAGTTTTCCTACAATTTGTTGATATTGTCAGCGCGAAACATCAAGACCTCACCGTCTCGACCACTTCCCCGTTCAGCTGACAGATCACCTTGACCGGCAAAGTCGGCGTTAGGATGTGGCTATCAGGGGTTTCCGGCGCGCTGTCTAATTCCACGTGGCCCGCATCGCAGATGTACCCCATGCCGTCATAGGTACCAGAGCCGGCCCGCGTGTAGAGGCGCTTCATGACCAATTCACGGCCTTCCATCAAAGAGACTTGGATAATCTGTGGGTGTAGGCGTCAAATGAAAAGCCCGGATATTAAAAATCCGGGCTGTATTCGTGCCTAAATGATGGAGCCGGTGATGGGAATCGAACCCGCGACCTGCTGTTTACGAAACAGCTGCTCTGCCACTGAGCTACACCGGCCTGGGGTTGGCAATTA
>JADFNR010000009.1 GCA_022563275.1 Chloroflexota bacterium
ACTGCTGGTTGGTTTTGAGGCAAGTGGAGCGGTGGGTATAATGGCCACACCCGAAGGAGACGAGTCAATCATGAACAACCACATAAGCAGAACGCCATCGGAGATCGATGCGATCACAGAGACCGCCGAGAGCGGTCAGGATGCCCCGGTCCTGATGCTAAATCTCAATCGCTATACAGTTGCCGCCGGGTATCCGGACGGCGATGAATACCGGACCTATATGGCTCAGATAGAAGAGTCGGCCGGCCGGGTGGGTGGCAAGGTCCTCTGGCGCACGCCGGTGGCGGGCCA
Source organism: Chloroflexota bacterium (assembly GCA_022563275.1). The sequence goes on from JADFNR010000009.1 coordinate 292, forward strand.
ACCGGTCGGCTGCGAGCATGATGGGGTTGATGAGATCCTGGCTGTTTGGTTTCCGAGTCATGCCGCGTTTCTAAGCCTTCGGACCGCAGAGGGGTCCGAAGAGATGTACCGGTTGCGGCAGCTATGCGTCGCTAATGCTGTGATTCATCGCTGCCCCGGTGACCGGTTTCCCCTTCAACCTTAGTGTCAATCGGGACTGCTGGCACCACTACCCGGACGATCTTGAATCCCCGCAGTATGCCTTCGCCCACGTCTGGGCGTACCCGATACTACAATTTCAGAAAACTACCTGATAGTTTCACACCAGATGGTGTAGTCCCAAGTAGAAGGAATCGATTCCAGATGCGCCGTGGTCTTTACCTAGAGATGGTCGTGCCGATGGAGTCTTCTACAATCGCAGGCAGCTTCATGGTGAACGTCGAGCCTTTACCCGGTTCACTCTCCACCAGCACCGAACCGCCCATCATCTCGCAGAAATGGCGTGTTATGGCCAAGCCCAGACCCGTGCCGCCATAGTTTCGCCTGGTCGAGGCTTCGGCCTGAGCGAACGCTTCAAAGAGCCGTCCCATCTGTTCTTCGGTCATGCCGATGCCGGTGTCTGCAACAGCGAAGTTGATCCAATCCTGGCCGTCTTCGGTGACTCGGCTAACAGTCAATGAGATAGTTCCCTGTTCAGTGAACTTGCTGGAGTTGCCAATCAAGTTGAACAAGCATTGCCTAATCTTGGTGGTATCAGCGTGAATGGAGCCCACTGAATCGGGGCAATCAATCTCCAGAGTGTTGGAGTTCTTTTCCACCAATGTCTTCATGGTGGTTGCCACGTCTTGGACCATGGGCTCCACGGGGAACGTCTCCAGGTAGATGTCCATCGCTCCGGCTTCAATCTTGGAGATGTCCAAGACATCGTTGATCAGCCCCAGCAGGTGTTTGCCGGCGCCGTTGATGCGCTCCAAGTCTTCCTCGAATTCCGGGTTCTCTAAGTCCTCCGCCTCTTCTTGGAGCATCTCGCTGTAGCCGATGATGGCGTTGAGGGGTGTGCGCAGTTCGTGGCTCATGTTGGCCAGGAACTGGCTCTTGGTCCGGTTGGCTTCTTCCGCCGAGTCCCTCGCCCGCTCAGTTTCTTCGATGAACCGGGCGTTGTTGATGGCCACGGCGGCGCTATCGGCCAGGTTCTGGACTAGTTTGACCTCTTCATCGGTGAATTCCGAGTGCTGCTTATGAATCACATTTAAGGTTCCGAACACCTCATCGCGAATGATGATAGGCGCGCACACTATACCCCCCAGCTCGGTTCCCATCTGTCTGACGAGCTTGTCGGTTTCATCATCGGAATACCCGGAAAAAGAATCTCCCACCAAATCGGCGCTCCAGACCGCATGCCGCTCCGCATAGGCACGCCCGGCAAACCCTTCTCCCGGAGTTACGGTCATGTTTCGCATTTCCGGGCCGAAGAAGCCTTCTATGTCATACATTTTCGCGACGAAAAGCCGGTCTCTGCCCGAATCGTATTCGAAAATCGCCCCCACATAAGCACCAGTTAGTTCAACTGATTGCTGAGTTATCAGGTCCAACACGCTGTCCAGGTCGTGGTTGGAGGCCAGTTGGGTGGTCACCTCATAGAGTTGGGTGGCCTGCCGTTCTCGAGCTTCTGCCTCATTCAGTAGACGAGCTTTCTCCAGGGCCAATGACGCCTGGTCGGCAAAGGCGGACAGTAGGGAAACCTCATCTTCAGTGAAGCGGCGTACGCGTGTGTCAAACACGATCAGAACGCCTATCGATTTATCGTCGGCGACCAGCGGGACGATTACCCTTCCTCGCAGCCCGTACTTTTTAAACAAGGCACGTGTTTCCGGTAGGCCAGACGATTCTTGCAGATCTTCTGTCACCATCGGTTTCTTGGTAGCCATCACGCGACCCATTCCCGTCTCGGATTCCTGGATTGGAATCGCTGGAAGAATCTTGGCAACCTCAGCCAGATAGGCTGTCACGGTCTCGGTGGATGCACCGGGAACCAGTTTGTCTCCGTCAACCAGCCGAATCAATGCTCCATGCGCATCTATTAACCGAGCCGCCTCGTTCACGATCAGGTCTAACACTTCATCCGTGTCATGAGCACCTGCGAGTAGGTTAGAGACACGATAGAGGGAGTCCGCACGCTCTCTCTCCGTCTCAGCACGATTCTTCTCAGTCTCGGCCTCGGTCAGGAGCCGGGCTTTTTCCAATGCCAACGAGGCTTGGTCAGCGAATGCGGAGAGGAGAGAAACTTCGTCTTCGGTGAAACGGCGTCCGTGTGTTTCGTCTGACACCATGAGGATTCCCATAGACTGGTCGTTAGCCAGTAAGGGAACCGCCGCCACCGCTCCTGGATCACGTCCAATCTCTTCAATTGCACGACGCGGTTCTGGTGCGAGCACTTCTGCGGCTGCGTCTCCGGACAAGGGTTTCTTGGTGGCCATCACATGCCCCGACAAACTGGTCCCCTCTTCGACTTTGAGGGTCTGGGGATGCACCATATAGTCCTCATTGGCTCCGGTAGCGACGCGGAGCACCAATGTGTCGCCCTCTAAGAGCCTTATGTGGCCGGAAGACGCGCCGATGAGGCGGATTGCCTCGTTTACGATTAGATTCAGCACTTCATCCGTGTCATGCGCTCCAGCAAGTAGGCTGGAGATCCGGTAGAGGGTGTCTGCACGTTCTCTTTGGGTCTCTGCCCGTTCTCGTTCTGTCTCTGCCTCATTCAATAGCCGGGCTTTCTCCAGGGACAACGAGGCTTGGTCTGCGAAGGCGGTCAGAAGGGAGACTTCATTTTCGGTGAAGCGGCGTTTGCGCTCGTCCATAACGCAAAGCGCGCCCAGGGGACGGTTGTCGGCCAATAGAGGCACAACAGCGCCTCCGCGAAGCCCGTATTTCTTGCACAGATCTTTCACCGAAGGAGTTATGAACTCGCTGTCCGCAGCGTCCTCAGTCACCAACGGTTCCTTCGTTTCCATCACATGACTTAAGGTATTCGGCTCCTGTCCAATCACAACTGCCGGCGGGATCGCGGCGACGAAACCTGCTACGGAATCTGTGGCGGAGCTGGCCACCATCCTATCTCCGTCCAGCAATCGGATGAATGCGCCGGTTGCGTTGAGCAGCCGTGCAGCCTCATTCACGATCAGGTCCAGCACTTCCTCAGTGTCATGAGCACCAGCAAGTAGATTGGATATCCGGTAGAGCGAGTCCGAGCGCTCTCTCTCTGTCTGTGCCTCGTTCAAGAGACGGGCTTTTTCAAGAGCCAAGGCCGCCTGGTCTGCGAACGCGGATAGGAGCGAAACTTCATCGTCGGTGAAGCGGCGGCCATAGTGGACGTTGTCCACCACCGCTAGGGTGCCAATGGACTGGTTATTAGCTATGAGGGGGACTGTACCAGCTGAACCAGGGTCAATACCTTTTCCTTCAATATACCGCCGTGTTTCTGGGACTAACATCTCGGCAGCGGCGTCCCCAAACAGCGGCGCTTGGGTGGCCATAACGTGACCCGCCAGACTCGTCCCTTCTTCTACAATCAGGGTAGATGCAATCCCAGACACAAATTCTTCACCTTCGGTGGTCGCTGCAGAGACCCCCAATTTGTCGCCCTCCAATAGCCGGATCATGGCGATCGGTGCGTCGAGCAACCGGGATGCTTCGCTAACAATCAGGTCCAGCACTTCATCTGTGTCGTGAGCACCGGCAAGGAGGTTGGAGACCCGGTAGAGGGCGTCAGAACGTTCCTCGCTCCTACGCAAAGCCTCTTCAGCCCGTTTTTGCTCGGTTATGTCTTTTATTATGCCGATTGTGCCAATGACGGTGCCGCTGTCGTCGCGGAGGAAGGAAACCGAGGTGTTGCCCTCAAACCACCCACCATCCTTCTTGCGGAGGGTTATCTCGTAGTTGACGACCTGTCCCTCTCGTTGGAGCAGCTCCATGAGCGAACTAGCCTCTTCGTAGCCTCCTTTGTATATCTCCGCTACACGCATTTCCAGTGCTTCTTCTGCTGAGAAACCTGTGATTCTTTCGGCCCCCGGACTAAAATAGGTATGTCGGCCGGCGAGGTCTGTCGTGACTATGGCATCAGCTGACTGCTCGGCGATATCCCGGAAAGCATCCTTGCTTCCCCGGAGTTTTTCCAGTTCTTCCAGTAGCTGCTTCTTGGTTTTACGTTGGTCGTTCATGCGGTATCTGCCTCAAAAGTTGCCGGTATTATGACACGATTCAGTAAGGCGGTGTGTGAAATTGAACGGTGACTAAGCGGAGTATAAAAAACGACCCGACTTATCCGGCCGGGTCGTTCACGATTGCTGGATTGCCGTTAAGGGTTTATCACCACTGAACAAACATCGGCATGACCACGTGGATGTAATCATCCGAGTCGATGGGTTTGAAGACGCCGGGGCTGGAGGACGTGGTGGTCTCCAGGGCTACCTTGCCCTTTTCCAGCACCGCCAGGACGTCTAGCAGGTAACGGCTGTTGAAGGCGATCTTGCCTTCTTCTCCTTCAATCTCGTCCAGGTCGACGATGTCTTGGTTGTCGCCAACTTCTTCGGAACGGGCGGAGATCTCCACCTTGGGCGGCTCAGAGTCGGCCGCGGCCGGCATCAGGTGCATGCGGATGATGTTGCTGCCGTCTCTGGCGAATATGGAGGCCGTTCGCGCGGCCCGTAGAACGGTGGGCAGGTCCATGACGGCCCTGGTTGTGTAGCTCTGGGGGATGAGTTGTTCGTAGTTGGGGAAGGTGCCTTGGAGCAACTGGGAGACGATCTCAACGGTATCGCCGCCCCGCACCCGGAACATCACCTGCCCCTTGGCGGGGGTCATCAGAATCTCCACCGGCTCTTCCCGGTCGCCGATCAACCGGTTCACCTCGTTCATGGTGCGGGCCGGGACGATCACGCTCATCTCTTCGGGCACCCCTTTAAGCAACTCTCCTTTCTGCACCGCCAGGCGGAAGCCGTCGGCGGCGGCCATGGTGAATTTGTTTCCATCGAGTTTGATCTCGACGCCGGTCAGCACCGGGCGCGATTCTTCCGTGGCGGCGGCAAACGCTACCCGGGTGATGGCGGTTTTCAAGACCAACGGGTCGATCTCGGCGGCGATCCCGTCGTCCACCGTGGGGATGGGAGGGAACTCTGAGGCGTCGGTGATGTTTATATGAGCGGTGGAACTGCCTGAAGATATCTGCAGCAGACCGGACCCCTGCTCCAACTCCAGGTCGATCTTATCGTTGGGCAGGGAATTGACGAATTCGGTGAGCAAGCGGGCGGGCACCGTGATCGAGCCTTCCTCTTCGATCATCGCTCCGACCCAAGTGGTCATGGCAATCTCAAGATTGGTGGCCGACAACTTCAGCATCGACTGATCGACGCTAAGCAGCACGTTCTGGGTCACCGGCAGCGTGGCCCTGCTGGCCACCGCCCGGCCAACCACGGCCAGTCCCCGGCTGAGGTTCTCTTGCAAGCACGATATCTTCATCTTCCGCCCACCTGGTAGTCTGCCCGGATCGCAGATCGCGTTGTTTTATCAAGTCTGTTGAGGACGCCGCTTCCGGGAAGCACGGGTATTATGTCATTCCGACTGGGTAAAAACAACTGAAAAACCGCAGCGATTACCGGCTTTTAGACTCGATTTTCGCATCCGTGTCAACAAAGAATCGCCGAGGTTCAATAAAATCCTGTCTGCTATAATAGGCCCGACCTAAAACCGGGGCGATTCTACGCCGCTATTTCCTCAGATCCGAGGCTGCAAACCCAACGTTAAAAGCCGGATGACCGAACCAATTTTTCAGAAACCGCGACGTCTGAAGCCAGATTGACCGAACTACTTTTTCACAACGAAAGCTACCTCAAGGAATTCGAAGCCACCGTGACCGGCGTGGTCGACGGCGGCGTAATCCTGGACCGTACCGCCTTTTACACGGGTGGCGGCGGTCAGCCCTCCGATTCCGGCACGCTGACTTCCGGAGACCAAGAGTACCAGGTAACCGGCATCAAGCGGACCGGCGGCGAGTTCGTGCACCAGATCACCGGCGATCTGCCGGCCACCGGTTCAGCCGTGACCGGCCAGATCGACTGGGAGCGCCGCTATCTCTTGATGCGCACCCACACCGCCCTCCATATACTGTGCGGCGTTGTCTGGCGGGACTACGGGGCCAAAGTGACCGGAGGCGACATGAAGGCCGGAGAGGGCCGAATGGACTTTGAATTTGAGAATTTCTCCGCTGAATTCGTCACCGAGTTGGAAGTGAAGATCAATGCCGAGGTTGCGGCGGACCGGGACATCAGCGTCAATAACCTCAGCCGGGAAGAAGCGGACCAGGTGCCGGACCTGATACGCACCAAGATCAATCTGCTGCCCCCAAACATCCAAGAGATACGGACCATCGATATCCATGGGCTGGACCTGCAAGCCGACGGAGGGACCCACGTGGCCAACACCCGGGAGGTCGGCGTGATCAAGGTGGTCGGCCATGAGAGTAAAGGCCGCAGCAACAAGCGGATCAGGATCGCCCTGGAAGCATAGGCCTCTTTCCCCACCTGGTCCGTTGGTCCCAGCCGATCAATCCCGCCCTGGAGGCGTACCGTTCAATGCCCGACAATCCCGTTTCTGACACCAGCGCGCACCGCCGAGTCGTGGGGATCGATGTGGGTGGTACCTTCACCGACATCGCCGTCTTGGAAGACGGCAAACTGACCGTCCACAAACTTCCTTCAACCCCGGCCGACCCGTCCCGAGGCATACTCCAAGGAGTGAAGGAGACCGGCGTCACCTCCGCCGAATTCGTCCATGGTTCCACCGTCGCCACCAACGCATTGTTGGAGGGCAAGGGCGCCCGCACCGCTCTGGTAACCACCAAAGGATTCGAAGATGTGCTGGAGATAGGCCGTCAAAACCGCGCCGAACTCTACAACCTGGAGATGGACCGGGCCCCGGCCCTGGCGCCGTCGGAACTTCGCTTTGGGCTGCCGGAGCGGGTCGACCATACCGGGACCATCATCGAGGACCTCACGCCCGAGGCCATCCAAAATTTGATCGGTTTATTGGAAGAGAGCAAAGCCGAAGCGGTGGCCGTGTCTTTCCTGTTCTCGTTCCTGAACACGGCCCATGAGGAGATGGTCCTAAGCGCACTGCGAAAGATGAAGGACCCGCCGTATATCTCGGTCTCCTTCCAGGTGCTGCCCGAATTCAGGGAGTACGAGCGGACCAGCACCGTGGTGGTGAATGCCTACGTAGGCCAGGTGATGAGCCGGTACCTGGGAGAACTTGAAGGCCCACTGGGCAAGGGACTGCGGATCATGCAGTCGTCTGGGGGGAGCATCACCGCCCGGTTGGCCTCCGAGCAACCGGTGCGGACCATCCTGAGCGGCCCGGCCGGCGGCGTGGTCGGCGCGTTCTATACAGCGATGCAGGCTGGGTATCCCGACATCATCACCTTGGACATGGGCGGCACGTCAACGGACGTCTCGCTATGTCCCGGAGAGATCAAAGAGACCACCTCCGCCAATGTGGGAGGTTACCCCATCGGCGTTCCCATGATCGACATCCACACGGTTGGGGCCGGCGGCGGTTCCATCGCCCGGGTGGATACCGGCGGCGCGTTGGTCGTGGGCCCCGAGTCGGCGGGAGCGGACCCCGGCCCGGCCTGCTACGGGACGGGAGACCAGATCACGGTCACCGATGCCAATCTGCTGCTGGGACGGCTATTGCCGGACCGCTTCCTGGGCGGCCGCATGACCCTGGACCGGGGCCGGATAGACGGGTTGATGCGAAAGCTGGCCGGCCAGATCAACGCCGATTCCAACCAGACGGCTCTGGGCATCAACCGCGTGGTCAACGCCAACATGGAACGGGCCATCCGCACAATATCCCTAGAGCGAGGCTACGACCCCCGCCTGTTCACCCTGGTGCCCTTCGGCGGCGCCGGGCCGATGCACGCCTGCGAGCTGGCCCAAGAACTTGGGATACCCAGGATCTTGGTGCCTTCGCGGCCCGGCATACTTTCGGCGTTGGGAGTGGCCATCGCTGACATCGTCAAGGATTACTCCCGCACCGTCATGCTCCGGGGAGCCGACCTGGACCGCGGCCGTATCGACGAAGAGTTCCACGGCATGGAGGGCCAGGCCAGGACCGAGTTGGCCGGCGAGGGTCTGCCCGTGGACCGGATGGCCGCCCGCCGCTTTTTGGACATCCGGTATGTGGGCCAGTCCTTTGAACTGACCGTGGACTATCCTTCCCGTGGCACCAAGGCTGATTTCACAAAGGTCATCGGCGATACCTTCTATAAGGCTCACCTACGGCGGTTCGGCTACGCTGACCGGAGCGAACCGGTAGAGGTGGTGAACCTGCGTCTCAAGCTGGAAGTGGCCATGGAGAAACCTCAGATCGAGCCGCAGAGCGCCGGCGGGTCTGACCCTTCAGAAGCGTTGATCGGTGAGGGTGAAATAATCTTCCAGCAGGGCGGGCTGATGTCCCCGCTGTACCAGAGGGAGCAGTTGGTCTGCGGCAACCGGATCTCGGGTCCGGCGCTGGTCGTCCAGATGGACGCCACCACGGTGCTGCCGCCTGGTTGGGGTGGAACGGTGGACCCCTTTGGCAATCTGCTGTTGGAGCCCGAATAGCCGGCTGATTCCCGCATCTTCTGGAGTGCAACAATGACCCAAGGGTCTCAGGTTATATCCCAACTTACAGTCTTGTGCCTGTTCGCCCATCCCGACGACGAAGGGTTTGGGTCTGGGGGCACACTGGCGGGTTTGGTGCGAAAGGGTCACAAGGTAACGGTGGTCTGTGTCACCGACGGGGACGTTGGGGAGATAAGCGACCCTGCCCTGGCCACCCCGGAGAACCTCGGGCAGGTACGCCAACAAGAACTGCGCCAAGCGATGGCCGTGACCGGGGCGGACGTCCGGTTCCTCGGCTACCGGGACTCAGGGATGCAAGACACCCCGGACAACGAACATCCTTCAAGCCTGTTTCAGGCCGAAGCAGTTGAGGTGGAGGCTCGCATATCAGCCCTGATGGACGAATTTACTCCGGACATCGTGTTCACCCACGACCCCACCGGCGGCTACGGCCACCCCGACCACATCATTGTGTACGAGCGCACCACGGCGGTGGTCGAATCGATGCAGGAGAAAGGGACCGGGAAACGGCCTCACCTCTATTTTGTGTGCTTTCCCCGGAGCAATTTCCGAAAGCTTTGGCAAGAGATGATCGACGCCGGAATCACTCCTCCATTTGCCGCGGATGCGATAGACAAGATCGGGTCCCCCGACGGCTACGTGACCACGGTGAAAGATGTGTCGGCTTACGTGGACGTTAAGCAGGAGTCGGTGCGCTGTCACAAGACCCAGTTGGACCCCAACGGTCCCTTCGGCCGACTAGCCCCCGATATCATGACCAAATGGATGAGCACCGAGTATTTCTATCTTAAGAGACCGGACGGCGATGACGCCCAAGAGGATATCTTGGTGGACCTGATCTAGTATGCGCTCAACCGGCCGGCCCGCGGCCCAGTCACGCCCCCGGTTGAACAGAGGTAACAGATGCCCGTAGACCCCATAAGCTTACAAGTATTCAAGAGCAAGTTTGAGTCGGTGGCGGAGGAGATGGGCGTCGCCTTGCAAAGGACCGCCTATTCACCAAACATCAAGGAACGCCGGGACTTCTCCTGTGCGGTGTTCGATCCCCAGGGCAACATGGTGGCCCAGGCGGCCGATATCCCCGTGCATCTGGGAGCGATGCCCGCTTCGGTCCGGGCCGCCCTTGATGTATTCCCCGGCTCCCTTAACCCCGGCGATATCGTTATCCTCAACGACCCCTACATGGGCGGCAGCCATCTGCCCGACATCACCATGGTTGCTCCGATCTACGCCGAACGAGACGGCAAGCAAGAACTGGCCGGGTTTGTGGCCAACCGGGGCCACCACTCCGATGTTGGGGGGATGACCCCCGGCTCTCTCCCGCTGTCCACCGAGCTGTATCAAGAGGGGATGATCATCCCGCCGATAAAGCTGGCGCGGCGGGGCCGGTTGAACCGGGAGATCATCCAGTTGATCTGCCGCAACTCTCGGACTCCCGACGAGCGGAAGGGCGATCTGGCCGCCCAGACCGCCGCCATCCGGGTCGGCGAACAGCGCATGCGTGAAGTCACCGAGCGTTATGGCCTAACCGAAACCCTGGAGCATATGGCGGCCCTGCTGGACTACTCGGAACGAGTGACCCGGAAGGCGATCAGCCAGATCCCGGACGGCCGCTACGAAGTGCTGGATTACATGGACGATGACGGCCTGACCCAAGAGTTGGTGCCCATCGCCGTGGCCATCACTGTTTCGGGCGAAGAGATGGAGATCGATTTCACCGGGACCTCGCCCCAGCGGCCCGGCTGCATCAACGCTCCCGTGGCGGTCACGGTGTCGGCCTGCCTTTACGTTATTCGCTGTCTGCTGGACGAACAGGCGCCGGCGAACCAAGGATGCCTGCGTCCCCTGACCATCATCACGCCCTTGGGGAGTCTGGTTAATCCAGAACCCCAGCACGGGGTGGCCGCCGGGAACGTAGAGACCTCCCAGCGGATAACGGACGTCCTGTTTGGGGCTCTGGCCCAGGCCCTGCCCGAGGTGATCCCGGCGGCCAGCCAAGGCACCATGAACAACATGATCATCGGCGGCCACGACCCGGTCCGGAACAAGCCGTTCGTCTATTACGAGACCATCGCCGGCGGCATGGGCGCGAGACCAGACAAGGACGGCATCTCCGCCATCCACACTCACATGACCAATACCATGAACACCCCGGTGGAGGCCATGGAGTTCGCGTTTCCGCTACGTCTCAAGCGGTACGCAGTGCGGCGCGGCTCCGGGGGCGACGGCAAGTTCAAGGGTGGAGACGGCGTCATCCGCGAAGTGGAGTTCCTCGCTCCCGCCAGGGTCACCCTGATGTCGGAACGGCGCAAGCTGCCTCCACCCGGCTATCACGGTGGGCATCATGGAGAGCGGGGGGAGAACGTGCTGCTGAAGGGCGGGTACGAGGAGATCACCTTGGCCGGCAAGGAATTGGTGGATGTCGAAGCTGGGGACGTGATCAGCATCCGCACGCCGGGCGCCGGCGGTTGGGGCGCGCCCGAAGGTGATGAGGGTTCATAGTGGGTGGTCCAAGCCGGCGATGCCCAGAAGGCTATTTCAAAGTGTCGTTCGACCCGCGAATATGTCCTTCGACAAGCTCAGGACGAACGGTAATAACGCTCAGTTCCGTTCGTGGTGAGCTCCGACCGAAGGTCGAGAGTCTCGATGTAATCGGACCTGTCGAACCACATTTTGGCATCACTCCAGTCCTCCATCACAGGCGTCTGATTCCAACGGTGTTGCTCGCCCTGTTTGCCGTGTTGCTGGCAGCCTGCTCCAGCGGCTCGACTGCGCCGCGTGACCTGCTGCTGGGACCCGAAGATTTTCCGGGCCAGGAGGTCACCGAGACCAGCCGGGAGAACGGCGAGACGTCCCAATTTGAACCGGCGGTCCAGGTGGAACTGAATAGCCCAGATTTCACAATGCTTGAGAGTCTAGTGCTCTTCGACTCCAACCACCTGGCACTGACCATCCTGGGCGGGATCAAGCAGGACCAGATAGCCCAGGGTGTGACGGCCCAACCAGTGGAGGGATTTGAAGACAACTCAGGCGTTTTGGTCGAACAATTACACGGCCAACCTGCGTCAACACTGTTCTTCGTTGAGGGGCGGGCCCTGGTGCGGATCACCCTGAGCGGTAGCGCCCAGGCCGAAAGGGTGTGGGAGATCGCCCGGCTCGCCCGCGAAAAATCCGGCACTTGATATAGCCCGATGCATTTACTTGTGGACGAGTCGGGTTCTGTCGAGTAAACTAGGGCCGGTTGCATCAAAGCGGCTTGGCTAGGCTGCGGGTTTAAAATCCCCGGATCGCCGCTCGATTGCGCCGAATATTCACCAGGTTGGGGCCAGACTGCGTAGTCCGGCCAACAACGGGAGGAGATTAAGATGGTTAGGTTCTCACGTTGCAACTCCCTGCTTTCTCTGGCCTTGGATGCTTCAGGTAAGGGTTGCCGTTATGTCGCAAAGGGTGATTCGGATGACGTCGTCGTAAAAGACATGAGCGAGCATCTGACTTCCGTGCATCAAGTGGACGCCGACGCAATGAAATTAAACATCCTGGCGTCAACCAAGACCACCAACGCCTAGAGCGGACCGGCGCATGCCGGCCGGCATTGAGATCAAGAAAAGCCCAGGCGTCGCCTGGGCTTTTCTTATTGGATAGCGGGCGACTCCAAGACCGGTTTAGACGAAAACCCTTTCTGGTGCGGTGGTTGGGTAGATGGCCAACACCCTCGCCGGTTTATCCGATCGGTTCTTTATCGTGTGTTTGGCCCCGGCCGGAGCCAGGAGTAAGTCGCCTGGGCCAAGGACACGGGTCTCGCCTTCCAGCACCGCCTCGATATTCCCTTCCACAACTAACGTGGCCTCTTCGTAACCCGGGTGTATGTGCAGGGCCAGGCCGGCGCCGGGATCGATGCCGGCGCTAACCACCGTCAGGTTAATCCCGCCGTTGTCCTTTCCCACCAGGGTGGTTGATTGGGTGCCGGACGCGGAACTACCGCCGTGGGCATCCCCTTTCATGACGAACGGCATGAGTGTCTCCATGAGGTCGTTCTGGGGTTCATTCAATCAAAGTTGACGATGTTATTTCCCGTCGTCGAAACTGACGATTATCACCGCGTTGGCGATGAGCATTCCATCATTGCCGTCCACGCTGGGTATCTCCAATCCGCCCGCGACCGCTTCGCAGGTAACCGTGCCGTGGGGCAGAGAAGCGGCCACGGCTTTGGTATCAACTTTTTCCGGCTTGGAGACGCCGATGGTGACGCTGACCGTCATATCGTCGGCGGTCTTGCCCAGCATCCTTTGGAATCCCAGACTGCAGTGGTGAAGGGCGTCGAAAACGGCCCGGGTGGCCGCTTTGGTGTAATCCAGTCCATGGACGTCCACGCCCATTCCCATCTCGGTGATACATCGTACCATTGCCATGGTTAACCTCCGGTTCGCGGTCGGATCCAATCCGCCTTTTTGCCGACCAATTACAACCCAGCCGCAGTACGCCGTCAAGCGGGACCGGCTACGCGGAGGCTAAACGGTCGAAGCCTGGACCCCCATGTTGGAGGCGTCGTAGCCCCCCAGACTCTCGACCTGGCGGTGCAACACGGGGCGGCGGAGCAGGTCCAACAACACCTGGACCGGCCCATGGGATAGAAAGTGCTCGGGGATCACGAGGTCGTACCGCTCTTCCTCCAAAGGAAGGAAATCTAAGCCCATGGCCACGGCGGCGGCCTTGACCCCAATGCCCACGTCGGCGTTGCCCGAGGCCACGGCGGCGGCCACCGCGAGATGCCCCCATTCCTCTCTCTCGTAACCCAACACCGCCTCTGTGGGAATACCCGCCCCAGCCAAGGCCCGGTCCAACAGCGCTCTGCTTCCCGAACCGGCCTGCCGGTTGACCAACCTGATTCCAGGATTCGCCAGATCGGACACTCCGCCCAACTGTTTTGGGTTCCCGTAGGCAAGGATCAGGCCCTGCTGCCACGATGCGAATGTGACCAACACGCAGGGAAAGGGCACCAATTGACGGACCCAGGCATCGTTGTAGGTGCCGGTGGCGTCGTCCAGCAGGTGGCAGCCGGCAACGTGAGCCTCCCCACGGGCGAGACCCACCAGCGCCTGGTGGCTGCTTTCCTCGCCCGCCACCAAGGCCACTCCCCTGGAACGAAGGCCCGTTTCCAACAGTCCCACCGCCGGATCGCAGCCCAGCATGGCCAGGGTCGGCGAATCGATCTCTTCCGGGTCGAATGGCTGTACCGTGACTCGTCCTTCCCTTCCCTGAGATAAAACCAGCCCTTCGGCGGCCACAACCGCGTGGCGGGTGTTTTCCGCCCCGTTCAGTGGGCGGGCCAGCAGTTTTTGTCCCACTCGGAATAATCGTGCTCGTTGGGCCGGACCGCCTCGCGGCCGGCCAGGGGAAGAACCCGCGAGCAGCTCGGCATCAACGGCAGCCGGGGGCTGTTCCGGCAGATAGAAAAGAGACTCGACCCTTTCTCCCAAGGCCCGCGCCAATCGCAACGCAACTTCGGTCGAGGGGTTGGCGCTGCCGGACTCCAGGGAAGAGTAGGCCTGACGGCTGATGCCTGCCTGGCCGGCCAGTTCGCCCTGAGTAAGACCAACCCTGGCGCGGGCCCGCTTCAGGTTATTTTGGAGGCTGCTGTTGGTGCGAGGCATACCTTAAAAGTACATTAAACTTGATAATATATCAAGAGTACTTTACAATCAGTCCATTCTGAGATATGCCTAGATCAATAAACGTGTGCCTGCCTTGCCGGCAGGCACAATTATTCTTCATCTCACTGTTGTTTTTGACCCTCTCCTGTAGCGGGGGCGGCGGCGGCGCGAGCCTGCGGGTGTTGGCGGCGTCTTCGCTGACCGAGGCGTTCAATGACGTCGCCCAGGCGTTTGAGGCCGAAAACCCCGGCGTCGCCGTGAAACTGGATTTCGGCGGCAGCCAGAGGTTGCGCTCTCAACTGGAATTCGGCGCCAGGGCCGATGTGTTTGCCTCGGCAGACCGCCTTCAGATGGACCTCTTGGTGGCGGCGGACCTGATCGGTGGAACGCCCGCGGATTTCGCCTCCAATGAGCTGGTTGTGATCGCCATGGCCAAAGGACCGGTCCACGAAATTTCAGACTTGGTCCGGCCCGGAGTCAGGGTAGTCCTGGCCCAAAGCAGTGTTCCGGTGGGCTCGTATTCCCGCCAGGTCCTGGGAAATCTGGCCCAGGACGGTGCATTGGGACTGGGCAGCCGGTTCCTTGACGATGTTCTGGCCAACCTGGTGTCGGAGGAACCGAACGTGCGGAACGTGGTCCAGAAGGTCGCTCTGGGGGAGGTGGACGCCGGCATCGTCTACCAGACCGACGCCTCGGCAGCCCGTGCGGCGGGAGACATCCGGGTCATCCCCATCCCTGCTGCCGCCAACGTTAGCGTCCGGTACCCCATCGCTGTACTTGAAGACGCGCCCGAGATGGAATTGGCCCATGGATTCGTTCGGTTCGTCCTATCGGAGGCCGGCCAACGCCTCCTCAAAGGCCACGGGTTCAGGTCGCCGTGATTCGGAACAACTGGAGGTCACATTGGCGAGCCGATCGGTGACGATCGATGCGGTTTCCCGGTTAAGGAACCACCCCATTGGGGTGTTGGGCGGCAGTGGCGCGGTGCTATACGTCCTGTTCATCGGTCTGCCGGTGATCGCGTTGCTGGTCCGGGCTTCCCAGCAGAGCGGATTTCTGGACGCGGTTACCAGTGACGCGGCCCTAACAGCGCTTCGCTTGTCCCTGCTCACCAGCATGATCAGCATGGCGGTTGTAGTGCTGCTGGGCACACCCTTCGCCTACCTGCTGGCCCGGAGCGATCGCCTGTGGGCCAGGGTCGTGGATAGTCTGGTGGAACTCCCTCTGGTATTGCCCCCGGTGGTGGCTGGTGTCGCCATGCTGATGGCATTTGGCAGGAACGGTCTGATCGGGTCCGGACTGGAAACACTGGGCATAACCATCCCGTTCACCACCACAGCCGTGGTGTTCGCCCAGATATTCGTCGCCTCGCCCTTCTTTATTCGTTCGGCGAAACTGGGATTTCAATCAGTTTCCAAAGACTATGAAGATATGGCGCAGACCCTGGGGGTTTCGCCTTGGCGCACCTTCTTTCGAATCACCCTGCCCCTGGCCGCGCCCGCGATGTTCACCGGCTTGGGCCTGGCCTGGGCCCGGGCGCTCTCCGAGTTCGGGGCGACAATGATGTTCGCCGGGAACCTCATCGGCGAGACTCAGACCATGCCGCTGGCGATAATGTCCGCCATGGAGACCAGCCTGGACGGCGCTCTGGCCCTCTCCGTGATGCTGTTGGCCGGTTCAGTATTGGTGTTGGCCGTGTTGGGACTGCTCACCCGGCGCCGTTGGCAGGGGCGATGATGGACAAAGCATTGGACAAACAGGCCGATGGAACAACCGCCACCGGATGGGTTGAATGCCAGGTGGGCGACTTTCATCTGGAGACCAACTGGGAGATCCAGCCCGGACAGGTGTTGGTGCTTTTTGGGCCCTCCGGCGCTGGCAAGTCGACCACCCTAAGGGCCATCGCGGGACTCTTGCGTCCAGTGCGCGGGCACGTGGAGGTGGGCGGCCAGGTTGTTTACCACGGCGGCGGCGGTGGCGATGAAATCTGGGTCCCCACCCACAACCGGCGATTGGGCTATCTTACCCAGCAATACCACCTGTTTCCCCACATTAACGTGGCGGCCAACATCGCTTTCGGACTCCCGGACCGCCGCTCGCCGGCTGGCAGAGAGCGTGTCTTAGAGCTGTCTGGTCTCTTTCAGCTGGACGGCCTGGAAGACCGCTACCCCTGGGAGCTCTCCGGAGGCCAGCAACAACGGGTCGCCTTGGCCAGGGCGTTGGCGTCCAGGCCGGCAATGTTGCTATTGGACGAACCATTCGCTTCACTGGACGCCGAGTTGCGCCGCACTTTACGCCGGGAGCTCCGGGCGATGTTGGCCCAGTCTCCGGTGCCGGTGATGCTGGTGACCCACGACCGGGAGGAGGCGTTGGCCCTGGGGGATTCGGTGCAGGTTATCGATGAGGGCCGCACCCTGGTCACCGGTGATCCGCTGGAGGTGTTGGGGCAGCCGGGACAAGGTAGGGTGGCCCGGCTGGTGGGAGTGGAGAACCTATTCGATCTGACGGTCCAAGAAAGGAACCCAAGGGATGGGACCATGACCTGCGTTGGTCCGGGGCTGCGGCTGGAAGTGCCCCTGGACACGCAAGTCTCCGGAAGCGCGGCGCACGACGGCGGGGAAGATCGGGTCACCGTGGCGATCCGGGCATCGGATATCATCCTGGCCAAGGAAGACCTGGCCGGGTCTTCGGCCCGCAACCGGCTGCCGGGTGAGGTGATCACCGTCGAGTCCCGTCCGCCTGGATACGCAGTTACATTGAATTGCAGTAACTACGGGGACAGCGCACAGCTCCTGCGCTGCCACATCACCGGCGGGGCGTTGGAGGAGATGGAGATCCGGCCTGGACAGCGTCTGTGGGCGGTCTTCAAGGCCTCGTCCTGTTTCTTGGTGGACGAAGAGCGGTCCAGCGATGACCGGCCGCCCTGGTCCGCGCCGGAATACCCGGCCTGACGACCGCCCACACCGGGAATATTTTCTTGGCATTCGCCTAAGCCACTGACCGCAGCCTCTGACCAGCGGCCTAAGGTCAAATGGGTATATCGGTTATGTCAACACGGAACACGGCCAAACACTTCAGAACTGTGACGCTTTAAAGGCCATCGGGATGACGATATTCGTCTATTATTAGGAAACGTGATACTGGATTACCTCTGTCAACGAATCTAACGATAGGCGGAAATTTGGTTGCATCCGGGGTTTTAATGGGTATAATGTGCCCCAAGCAAAACCAAGGTCAGGCTGGGCGGGTTACCAAAAGCCTTCGGCGATGAGGGTTGTGTCTAACCGGCGCAAGTTGACCGGCGGAGCCAAATTAGGGGGACGACCCAGGAGGTCAACCAGTGGCATTAGCAGACAAGACCCTAACTTGCGTGGAGTGTGGCGGGGAATTCATCTTTACTGCGGGGGAGCAGGAGTTTTTCCAAGCCAGGGGATTCGGAAACGAACCCAAGCGCTGCCGCAGTTGCCGGGCAGTCCGCCGCTCCGAGCAAAGGTCTGGGGGGATGTATCAAGACGGCCCCAGAGAGATGTATCCGATCACCTGCGCCGAGTGCGGCAACGACGCCATGGTGCCTTTCCGGCCCCGGGGCGACCGCCCGGTTTACTGCAGTGATTGTTTCAGCAAGATGCGCACCGAGTCATCACCTAGCGTCTAGTTCGGACCAAGGTAAGGTAGGACCGAAAAGCAGGGTTGGCGTTTCGCCGGCCCTGCTTTTTAGCTGCGGATATTTGATGCTGAATCCCCGCCCTCCGTTATTCCGGCGTTCGCCGCAGGCGTGGCGCGAGGCAACCGTTCAAGATACAATACGCCCCTGTTGCGGCGCGGCGGCCGATGCGGCAAACGAGAGCTTTAGGAGGCCTTATGGTAACGATACTTGACGACTACATCGCCAAGCACCCCGGTTCGGCCCAACGATATGTAGAGGCCTCCGAATTGTTTCCCGGCGGTGTAACCCATGACACCCGCTACGCCCAGCCCTTCCCGTTGTTCATGACCCACGGCGAGGGTCCGCTCAAGTGGGACGTGGACGGCAATGAATACATCGATTATGTCTCGGGTCACGGGGCGCTATTGCTGGGGCACTCTCATCCCGCCATAGCTGAGGCCGTATCCAAGCAGATCCTCCGGGGCACCCACCTGGGAGCTTCCACCGATGAGGAGGTCCGCTGGGCCAACGCCATCAAAGCGCTGATGCCGTCCATCGAGAAACTCCGCTTCCATAGTTCCGGCACGGAGGCCACCCTGATGGCCATGCGCTTGGCCCGCGCCTACACCGGCAAGAACAAGGTCATCAAACTGCAGGACCATTTCCACGGTTGGCACGACTACGCCATGGCCGGCTCCGACCGCTCCGCCCCCGGCATCCCCGAGGCTACTTGGGGGACCATGGTGATTGTTCCGTCTGGCGATCTAGCTGCCGTTGAAGACGTCATCAAACGCGACCCTGACATCGCAGCCATCATCCTGGAACCCACCGGCGCCCATTTCGGACAGCTTCCCTTCGACATCTCCAACTACCTCAAGGGACTGCGGGAACTCACCACTGAGAGCGGAGTGATATTGATCTTCGACGAAGTGGTGACCGGTTTTCGGGCTTCCCCCGGGGGAGCCCAGGAACGTTATGCCGTTAGTCCGGACCTAACCACCCTGGCCAAGATATTGGCCGGGGGTCTGCCGGGTGGGGCCGTTGGCGGAAAGGCGGATATCATCAACATGATCGCCCACCGCAACGACCCGGACTGGGACAACACCCACCGCGTTTATCATCCCGGCACCTTCAACGGCAATCCCCTCTCCGCCGTAGCCGGGGCCACGGCCCTGGAGATGATCGCCTCCCAGCCCATCAACGAGAACGCCGACGCCATGGCCAACAAGTTAAAGGCGGGCCTGAACGACATTCTGGGCCGGCTGGAGATCCCCGGCCACGTACACGGCATCGCATCGATGCTTCATGTGGTCTTGGCCGACTGTGATTGTGACCGGGAGATCTGCACCATGCCCCACGCCAAAATCTCGGAATCCATCGCGTCCCCTGCGGTCACAGCCATGAAACGGGGCCTGCAGAACCGTGGCGTGGATATCATGGGCCGGGAGACTTTCTTGGTGTCCGGCACTCACACCGAAAAGGAGATCGACCACACCCTGAACGCCTTCCAAGAAGCCATGACGGCGGTGCGTGCCGACGGCTTGATCTGATTTCTCGAGTCAACAACCCCCGATTCTGTTAGAATTTCCCAATCCAAGTCCAAACGCGTTGCCAAACGCGAAGAATGAGGTGATTCATCATGCCAAGTTTTACTGACAAGCTGACCGTGGGCGGCAGCGACATGGATATGTACGCCGCCCTTCCCTCGGGTTCCGGGCCTCATCCAGCCGTCGTGATTGCCTTCCACGTGGGCGGGCTGGACGAATTCGACAAGAAGATGGCCGACCAGTTGGCCGACGCGGGGTTTGTGGCCGTGGTGCCCGACCTGTTCCACCGCTACTCGCAGGAAATCATGGACGGACCCCGCTTGGACCGCCTGGGACATCTGAGGGATGCCGACATCATCGCCGACATGAATGCCGCGGTGGACTTCCTCAAGGCCAACTCCGCCATCGACAATGACCGCATCGGCGTCACCGGCTTCTGCATGGGCGGCCGCATCGCCTGGCTGATGGCCGCCACCAACCCCATCTTCAAGTGTGTTGTGCCGTTCTACGGCGGCAATATCATGGGCAATTGGGGCCCCGGAGACACCCCATTCTCCATGGCCGCCAACATCAATTGCCCGATGCTGTTCCACTTCGGCTCCGAGGACGGCAACCCATCGCCCGAAGACCAGGTCAAGATGGACGCTGAACTTACGCGCCTTGGCAAAGACCATGAGTTCCACTCCTATGAGGGCGCGGGTCACGCCTTCATGGACTACACCAACCCGGAGCGCCATCATGAAGCGTCGGCCAAGGCGGCCTGGCCCAGGACCATTGACTTCTTCAACAAACATCTGAAGTAAAGCGGCTTTTCCAGCGGGCGCCCCCATCCTCGCCTTCCCCCGGCGCGGGAGAAGGGACCACTTCCCCGATGCATCGGGGTTACAGTGGGGGCGTTCGCTGAAAGTTAGATTCAATCGGGCGCGGCAGCAACGCCAGATTTTCGTTCCAGACCGGAGAGAGGTTTCATGCCGTCATTTTGGGAAAAAGTGCCAGTGAACGGGACCGAGATGGACGTCTATGTCAGCGTGCCCGACGGCTCCGGCCCCTTTCCAGCCGTGGTGGTGGCCCAACATGCCAGCGGCGTGGACAAGTTCATCCAGGACATGGCCGACAAATTGGCCGGCGCCGGATACGCCGCTGTTTCCCCCGACCTGTTCCACCGGATCACCGACGAGATGGTGGAGAGCACCGGCAAGTCCAAGCGCGACCAACTGAGCGACCCGGAGATCATCGACGACATCAACGCAACTGTAGGCTTTCTCGGCGGGCTCCCGTCCATCGACCCGGACCGCATCGGCATTACCGGGTTCTGCATGGGTGGGCGGGTCACCTGGCTGGCCGCCGCCGCCATCCCCACCTTCAAGGCCGCCGTGCCCTATTACGGCGGCAATATCATGGTCCCTTGGGGCAGCGCAACCCAGGCCCCCTTGGCGATTACATCGGGGATCAAGTGTCCGGTGCTGTTCCATTTTGGGGAGATCGACGAGAACCCGTCACAAGCGGACATGTTGGTGTTTGACAGAGAGCTTTCCACCCACGGCGTTCCGCATCAGTTCTACACCTACCCCGGGGCCGATCATGCGTTTATGAACCCGGCCAATCCCCAGCGTTACCAGCGGATCGCGGCGGAGATGTCATGGCCTCGCACCCTGGACTTCTTTGGAGCGCATCTGAGCGGCCCGCCGGCTTCCGGTTACGACGGGCCGGCCTGCGAATGAAATACACACCAATTTAGGAGCATATATGCCTCGCGTAGCATTGGACTTGGAAGTGCCCGCCGACCTCGCGGTCGTTAAAACCACCGGCTGGAGGATCGCCTCTGGGCTGGTCCCCGGCGAACCCAACCAGGGACTGGTCGCCGAGATGGGGGATAGCCCGGCCCGGCTGGCCGAGTACGATGACTCCTCATGGGAACAAGACTCCGATATCCAAAAGCGCCGTTCAGTTGGTTTCACATTCGCTTGGTACCGCATCAAGATCACCATCCCCTCCGAGGTCAAGGGCGAGAAGATCGCCGGAGGCAGGGTCTGGTTTGAGACCAACGTAGACAACTACGGCGAGGTTTACGTCGATGGCCATATCGACCGGGACAAGTGGGTGGTTACTGGAAACAACACCCCCAAACGCGTCTTGATCGAAGACCCCGCAGTCCCCGGAACGGAGCATGTCATCGCCGTTCTGGTGGCCAACGCTCCTTTGGGCGCGCCCGTGGGCACCATATTCATGCGGTACGCTACCCTAGCTTTTGAGCCGGCGCCCGGCCCATAATCTAATCAAACACCCGTTCTTGAGACGACCTATTCCGGCCGGCGTCCCTGTTTTCGGGCCGCCGGCCGGTTGGATATACCGGAGGAGCCATGCACAGCCGCTTATTCGCCGGCAAATTGGCCGCGCCGGAGTTTCCCCTGGGGCTGGAGTGGATCAACACGGAACAACCGATGACCCTGCGGGACCTCCAGGGCAAAATCGTGATCCTGGACTTCTGGACTTACTGTTGAATCAATTGCGCCCACATATTTCCGCAGTTGCGGAAACTAGAAAAGAAGTACGCCAACGTATTGGCCGTGATCGGAGTCCATTCGGCCAAGTTCCCCAACGAGAAGGACACCTACAATCTGGCTAAAGCCGTCCACCGCTACCAGATAGAACACCCGGTGATCAACGACGGTCAGTTCCAGATATGGCGTGAATATTCTTGCCGGGCCTGGCCCACCCTGATGTTCATCGACCCCCAGGGCAACGTTGTCGGCAAACATGAGGGCGAGATGTCCTACGAGGACTTCGACGGGTTGATCAGCCAGATGGTGGCCGAGTATGACGCCCAGGGGACATTGGACCATCAGCCCCTGCCCTCCGGATACCGCCCGTCAGAAGACACCACCCTGAGCTTCCCCGGCAAGGTGCTGGCCGACGGACCGGAAAACCGCCTGTTCATCGCCGACACCAATCACAACCGCATCGTTGTCACCTCATTGGACGGCGCCCTGAAACAGGTGATTGGCAGCGGCGCGGAGGCCCTGACCGACGGGGGCTTTGCCGGATGCGCCTTCAACCACCCGCAAGGATTGGCGCTGGACGGCGAGACGCTGTACGTAGCCGATACCGGGAACCACGCCATACGCAGGGTGGACCTGGCCGCCGGGGTTGTGGAGACCATCGCCGGGACCGGGGAGCAGGGACACACCAGGGAAGGCCGGCGGCCGGGCCGGAACATGGAACTATGTTCTCCATACGACCTGTTGTATCACCAAGGGGTGATCTACATCGCCATGGCCGGCGTCCACCAGCTTTGGTCCATGGACCTGAATGACGGCATGATTGGACCCTTTGCCGGGACCGGAGGGGAGGCCATCACCGACGGGCCTTTGGGGACTGCTGAGTTGGCCCAACCCTGCGGCATTGCCACCGATGGAATAAAGCTCTTCTTCACCGACAGCGAGACCAGCTCGGTGCGCTCGGCGGATATCGACCCAGCGGGGAACGTGCGGACCATCGTGGGCCTCGACCTGTTCGTGTTCGGCGACGCCGACGGCTCGGACCACCACGTCCGCCTGCAACACCCCATGGGCATCGCCCACTACGACGGAGTCCTCTACATCACCGACACCTATAATCACAAGATCAAACGGGTGCTGCCGGCCACCAGGAGCGCGTTCACCGTGCTTGGGAAGGGCCCGCCGGGTCATGTGGATGGCGCTGCTGACGAAGCCCAGTTCTCCGAGCCCAGCGGCATCAGCTTCGCCAACGGCAAGATGTACATCGCCGACACCAACAACCACGCCATAAGGGTGGCGGATATAGAGAGCGGAGTCGTTTCTACTCTGGAGATAACCGGAATCTAGCAACCAATAATATGTAACTGGGTTTTCGATATCTAGGCAAGAGAGGGAGATGAGCCACAGCTCAACCAAGGAACAGGAATGGGGGCCGCGCTCTCCCCGTTTCCAATGGCTCGTAGGATTAGGGTCAAGCCTAGCGGCAGCCGGGTGGATGGGCCTGATATTCTACTCCTCCTCTTTGACGGGAGTTGAATCTTCACGGCATCTGGATGCGGCTTCTGTTTCTTGGCTGGGGGATACGCGAAGCTACGCCGGGCACGTGTTGCTTTATGCGGTCCTCGCGGCGCTGCTTCAGACGGCTCTGTGGGGGTGGAAACGGGGCCCTGATCTGCGATGGGTGATATCAGTAGTGGTATTTTCTTCGCTGTTCGCCATATCCGACGAATACCATCAGACTTTCGTCAGCGGCCGGTCAGCCACCACAGCGGACGTCGTTGTCGACATCGCCGCCGCGACCGCTACCGCCAGCATCCTGTGGTTCTTGATTTCCGTCAAACCTTGGCGGTCGAGACATCGCTGATATCAGCCGATTCTTTCGCCGGATTTATTCGGGCGCTTGCCGGTAAATGGCCAGGATACGGTCCATGCCGGCCAGGTCCTTTTCCACGCTGGTGGAACCTTCTGGAAAATGCTCCAACGCCAGCTTTTGGACCACTGGGACCTGCTCTGGATCGAGTTCCAGCAGGATGATCCCGTGGTCCTTCAGCTTGGAATCCGCCTGGGTCAATAGCCGGCGCACCAGGTCCAGTCCGTCAGCGCCGCCGTCCAGGGCCAATACGGGCTCTTGTTGGACCTCCGGCTGGAGCGTTGGAATCCGTTCCGTCGGGATGTAAGGGAGGTTTGCCACGATCAGGTCCACGGGCTCGGGCACGGCGTCCAGCAGGTCGCCGATGGCCAGGCTCACCCGGTCCGCCACACCGTGGGCCCGGACGTTATAGGCTGCAACGTCCAGCACAGCATCGTCCACGTCCACGGCGTAGATCTTTGCCGCCGGCAGGTGGATGGCCAGGTTGACGGCGATGGCCCCACTGCCGGTGCCAACGTCGGCGATGATCAACTCGGTGGACTCCATCCCCATCATGGCCATGAACAGGGCATGTTCCACCAGCCCCTCGGTCTCCGGGCGCGGTATCAGCACCGCCGGTGTGAGGATCACGTTGATGCCGTAGAACTCACGCTGGCCCAGGATATAAGCCAAGGGCTCCCGGTCTAAGCGGCGCTCCAAAAAGGCATCCAGAGCGGTCTGTTGCTGCCCGGAAACCTCGGTCTCCTGCGCGGAAAAGATGCTCTGCCGGGGCATGCGCATCACGTTCATCACCAGCACCTCGGCCTCCAAGCGGGCGTCGGGGATTCCGGCGGCTTCCAGCTTCTGATGGGTATCTTGAATGACGCTGCGAAGAATTGCCATAGACAGCTTTCTATCCTAAAAATTGAATCAGCTCGGGTAGTAAGGTTCTAATAAGAGAAGAACCTACCAAGGCGGTAACAGCAACATGGAAACGCGCCTGTGGCGCTGGCGCTGCCGCTTAGGCGGTGTCTTCGCCAAGTAGGCGTTCTTCATCCCAGGCGCTCAACTGCTTGAACATGTCATCCAGGCCGCCATCCATGAGCCGGGGAATATCATGGAAGCTCAAGCTGCTGCGGTGGTCGGTGACCCGGTCCTGGGGATAATTATAGGTGCGGATCTTCTCCGAGCGTTCCGCCCCGCCCACCTGGGAGCGGCGCGTTTCGCTGATCTCGGCGTCGTGACGGATCTGCTCGGCTTCGAACAACCGTGACCGGAGCATGGACATGGCCCGTTGCTTGTTCTTGAATTGGGAACGTTCATCCTGACAAACAACGGTCAGCCCCGAAGGCTCGTGGACTATGCGGACGGCCGTGGCAACCTTGTTTACGTTCTGTCCGCCGTGGCCGCCGGCGTGAAAGATATCGATCCGTAGGTCGTTGGGGTCGATCTTCACCTCTACCTCGTCCACCACCGGCAGCACCGCCACCGTGGCTGTCGAGGTGTGGATACGGCCCTGGGTCTCGGTGTTGGGGATACGCTGGACCCGGTGCACGCCGCTTTCAAACTTCACGCGGCTGAAAACATTCTTCCCTTGGATCTCAAATACAATCTTGTTGAACCCGCCAACCTCTGTGGGGTTGGAGTCCATCACCTCGACCTTCCAACCTTGGTTCAGGGCGTAACGGGAATAGGCCCGGTATAGGTCGGCGGCGAAGATACCGGCCTCGGCCCCGCCGGTGCCCGCCCGTATCTCCATTATCACGTCGCGTTCGTCGTTGGGGTTCTTTGGAAGCAGGGCCATCCGCAGCGTTTGGGTTAGCCCTTCCAATTTGGCCTGGGCAACCTCCAGCTCTTCCTTGGCCATCTGGACCAACTCCGGCTCCGAGCCGTCCCGAGCCAAGGACTCGAGGTCATCTATCTCGTTGACCAACTCTTTGTATTCGCTGCCGACCTTGACCAGATATTCCAGAGAAGCCCGTTCCCGGGCCAATTCCTGAATGCGCTCGAAATTAGCCGCGACTTCAGGGTCCGCCATGGATTCTTCAATCTCACGGTAGCGGCGAAACATCGGTTCTAGTTTGTCGAGTAAGGTAGCCATGATCGGTCTTCTGTTGATAATCGCCACTGGCAGTTATTGCCAGGGATGGGGTGTCGAATACCGCAATATGGTACTCATTTTAACTTAGCTATGGGCGATAAACAACCGGGATTCCGCTATTTTACGAGAGCATCACGGGGGAGGGATTCCCGGCCGCTCCTGGTGGTCCCGGTCAACCCCGGCCCTGATCTGCTCGTCCTATCTTTACGCCCCAATGGACGGCAACCGTTCCGAAGCCAAGCCGCCGGTACCTAACTTCATCCAATCCCAGGCTCGACAACATATCCGCCAGCCGCCCGGCCTCCAGAAAATGATCGACCGACTTGGGGAGGTATGAGTAGGCGGACCGGTCACCGGCCACCAAACTGCCGATCAACGGCGCCAAGCCGTGAAACACCGGCCGGAAGAAGGCCGACCTCAGGCCGTGGCGCATGGGGGAAAGCTCCAATATGGCCACCCGGCCACCCGGGCGCACCACGCGGACCATCTCGGATAAGGCTTTCTCTACGTCGGGCATGTTACGGAGGCTGAACCCGGCGGTGGCGCAGGCAAAACTGTCGTCGGCGAAGGGTAAAGAGAGGGCATCGCCGGTCATCATGGTGACCGAACCGGACATCCCGCGCTTGGCGATCTTGGACTCGGCCCGCGCGACCATTCCCCGCAGCAGGTCCAGACCCACGGCATGGTTTACTTCCGGACGCCGCGCCAATTCCAGCGCCAGGTCCCCGGTCCCGCTGGACACGTCGATCGCTGGTCCGCTGAGCCCTTGGGTTGCCAGCGCGGCGGTCTGCCGTTTCCAGCGGCGGTGCATGCCCAGGGTCATCAGGTCGTTCATCAGGTCGTAACGTCCCGATATGCGAGAGAAGAGTTCAGCGACGTAACGTTGTTTCTCAGCGCCTTTGAGTTCAGCCATAAGCGGGGCCGGACTAGGCCTCTGGACCCTGATATTGCATGTTTTCTGGCATGGCCTGGTCCAGACCCAGGGCCACGAAGATGCGGGCCACCACGAAATCCACTATGTCGCCGATGCCCTTGGGTTTCAAGTAAAAGGCCGGCTCTGGTGGGATTACCACAGCTCCCATGCGGCTCAGGGTCAGCATGTTATTCAGATGGATGCTGTGCAGTGGCGTCTCCCTGGGCACCAGGACCAGCGGCCGCCGTTCCTTCAAACAGACGTCGGCGCTGCGGAGGAGCAGGTTGCCGGACAGACCTCCGGCCAGGGATGCGATGCTGTTCATGCTGGCGGGAACGATCACCATGCCCGCGGTGGGATAGGTGCCGCTGGCCACCGGCGCTCTCAGGTCGTTGATCGGGTAATGCACGAAGGCCGGGTGTTCCTGCCATTCGATCAATGTGTCGTTGAAATTCTCGTCCATCTCCTCCTGCCAGACCAGGCGGGCGGCGTTGGAACAGAGCGCCACGGTGGGTATGTCCCGGCGCAGCAGCGCGTCAACCGTGGCCCGGGCCATCACCGCTCCGCTGGCGCCGGTTATCCCGACCACCACCGGTTTCGTTTTCATATCTGTCATAACTCAACCGCCAGGACGGTAAATAGGAGCAGCACCATGGAGATGACGCTGTTGTATTGGAAGAGGGGCGAACGCAGTTTGGAGAGATCGTCGGGTTTGAGCAACCAGTTCTCCACGGCCAACAAGCTGACTGCGATGGCCCAGCCGATGAAATAATAGAAGGACAGATCCATCCAAAAGCCCAGAATCAGAAGAGCGGCCGCGGCGCCGGCATGCATCACCCTGGTGGTCCGCAGAGCGGCGGCGACGCCGAAGCGTTTGGGCAGAGAGTTAACACCATATTTCTTGTCGAATTCGATGTCGGCGCAACCGTAGACGATGTCGAACCCGCCCGCCCACAGAGCGACCACCACCGACAGCAGCACGGCTTCAGGGGCGAGCCGGCCGGTGACGGCGATCCAAGCCGCCGACGGAGAGATGGCCAGGGCCCAGCCTAACAAGAAATGGCAGGCCCAGGTGTGGTACTTGGCGAATGAGTACAGGACCACGTAGGCCGCGGCCACCGGCGCCAGGGCCAGGGCCAGGCCGTTCAACTGGGCGGCGGCGTAGAAAAACACGCCGGTTCCCAACACCATCAGCCCAAACACCTCAAAGGGTTTCAGTTTGCCCGTGGGTAGGTGGCGGTTGGCGGTGCGGGGATTGTGGACGTCTTCCTCCCTGTGGAGGAACCGGTTGGCCGCCATGCCCAGGGTCCGAACCCCGGTCAAGGCCACCGTGATCCAGATGAAAACACTCCAACCAGGCCATCCGTCAGCGGCCAGCACCATTCCGATGAAACAGAAGGGCAGGGCGTAGAGGGACTCCCAGATGCGGATGGTGCTGAGGTAGCGGGGCACCCTGGTGGCGATTATCCCGGCGGGGGTTTTTATTGCTCTGGCGGCAGACACGTTCAGTATCTTCTCATATCGCTGCGTCTGGCGCGGCTGAAGGTTCCGGGTTCACTTGGACCGGGTTTGCTCCGGGCCGGAGATGCCGTAGTCATTCCATTTCCGGTCGACCAGCTCTTTCACCGCCGGGTCCATGGCTATGTCCGGCGGCCAGTCCCGCTGGCGGCCGCCTTCCAGAGGGCCCTTGATGGTGGCGTCGATGCCAACCTTGCTGCCGAACTTAGGCGTAGACGATCCGATGTCCAGGTCATCGATGGGCCCGTCGATGAACACGAAATCTTTTGCCGGGTCGATGTTGTTGGTCACTCGCCAAGCAACCTCGGATATGTTGTGGACATCCACGTTATGGTCCACCACGATTATGGTCTTGACCAGGCTCATCAGCCCCAGCCCCCAGAGGCCGTGCATGACCTTGCGGCCCTGGCCCGGATATTCCTTTTTTATGGACACGATGACCAGGTTGGTGAATGAGCCCTCGGCGGGCATGTTGATGTCCACGACCTCAGGCAGGATCATCTTCATCAGGGGCAGAAAAACCCGTTCGGTCACCTTGCCCATGTAGTAGTCCTCCATGGGCGGGCGGCCCACGATGGCGGCCGGAT
Source organism: Chloroflexota bacterium (assembly GCA_022563275.1). Next base: position 29,259 of record JADFNR010000009.1, read on the forward strand.
AGATGGGCGCTTTTCGGCGGGTGATGCAGGTAACATGGAAGACCGGATAGGGGTCTTCCATGGAATAATAACCGGTGTGGTCGCCGAAGGGGCCCTCCTCCCGCTCTTCGCCGGGCGTAACGTATCCCTCCAGCACGATCTCGGCTTGGGCCGGCACCAGCAGGTCGCTGGTCTTGGCCTTGACCATCTCCACGCCCTCTTCGCGCAGGAACCCGGCCAACGCCATCTCGTCCATGTCAGGCGGCAGCGGCGCCGAGCCGGTCCAGATGGTGGCTGGGTCGCCGCCCAGGGCCACCGCCACATCCATTTTCTCCAGCCCAAGTTCGTGGGCCATGCGGTAGTGGTGCGTACCGACCTTATGGGTCTGCCAGTGCATGCCGGTGGTCTGTTTGTCGTAGACCTGCATCCGGTAGGTGCCGTAATTCTGGATTCCGGTCTCCGGGTCTTTGGTGATGACCAACGGAAGGGTTACGAAAGGGCCGCCGTCCAAGGGCCAACATTTGAGGATGGGGAATCGATAAAGATCGACGTCGTCTCCCTCGATCACCACCTCCTGGCAGGGGCCGTTGTTCACCGTCTTGGGCTGAAATGAGCCCAGATGCACCAATTGGCCCAACGTGCGCAGCTTGTTCATGAGCCCCTTGGGCGGGCCGTGCATCAGGTCCAACATGCCTTCAACCCGGCCCACCAGGGCGTCCAAGTTATCAACCCCCAGGGCCCAGGCCACCCGCTGCTGTGACCCGTACATGTTGATCAACACCGGGGTGTCGAAGCCGGTCACGTTCTCGAACAAAAGGGCCGGGCCGCCGGACTTGATCACCCGGTCGGTGATCTCGATGATCTCCAGCTCGTGGTTGACCGGCTCGGTGATTCGGCACAGGTCACCCTTCTCTTCAAGGAAACTTATGAATTCTCTCAGGTCTTTGAATTTCATTGATTTTGATGCCTTTTTAATCACCGGGCTGGCGGCGCAGCCCTCGGGCTGTCATTCTGGTGCAATCTTTCATATTGTAGCCGTTGGCAAGTGATGGCTTCAACGAAACGGGTGGTCAGGATTCTACTGCGAATGACGAGAAGGCCCTGCTCCTGTCTAGGAGCAGGGCCTTCTTGTGCTGCCAACCTGTCATGTACTTGGATAAAGGATTTAGTCGTCGGCCGGCGCCGGGATTACCGCCTCTCTGGCGGGCTCGACCCGGAAGTCCGGCATCCGCTCCAGCCACGTGGGCAGATACCAGTTCCATCTGCCCAGGAGCTTCATGCTGGCGGGGACCAAGACCATGCGGACGATGGTGGCATCCAACAGTATGGCGATCCCCAGGCCGAAGCCCATCTGCTGCAGCGCCACCAGGTCGCCCGCGGCGAAGCCCCAGAACACCGCAACCATGATGAGCGCAGCGCCGGTGATCAGCCGCCCGGTGGAACGGATACCGAATGCCACCGACTCGGTGTTGTCCAGGGTTTGGTCGAACCGCTCCCGTATCCGGCTCAACAGGAACACGTGGTAGTCCATGGAAAGACCGAAGATGATGGCGAAGAGGAAGATGGGTATCCACGCCTCGACGGTCCCGGCCTGCTGAAAGCCCAACACGTCGGCCATCACGCCCTTCTGGAAGACGAGCACCAGTATCCCGTAGGTCGCACCCACGGAAAGCAGGTTGAGAATGATCGCCTTGACCGGCACGATGATCGAGCGAAAGACGACCATCAGCAGCAGGAAACTGACTGCCAGCACGAAGGGGATCACCACCGCGGCCGCGTTCTTCGACATGTCGAAGAAATCGATGTTCATGGCGGTTTCCCCGGTCACGTAAACCCCGGCTGGGACGCCCTGGAACGCCTCAGGCACATATTCGCTGCGCAGCCGCCTGATGGAGTCGATGGAGGTCTGGTTGGAGGAATCGCCCGCCACCGGCACCGCCAAAAGGCCCACCTCCCCGTCTTCGCTGATCACCAGTGGCTTCGGCCGCCCGAATGACGGGTCTGTCGATAGGACGGCGGTGAGCCTGCCGATGGCCGCCTGCACTCCCTGGGAACTCACGTCGCCTTCGATGACTATCTCGACGGGCGAGACTTCTCCCGCCGAAAATTCCCTCTCCAGGATCTGGAACCCTTCTTTGGACTCGATGCCGTCGGGGAATGATGCCACGCCGGATGATCCCGTCTGGATGTCGAAGAAGAAGACGGCGGCGGCGACAAGGAGACCACCGGCCAGCAACACGCTGACCACCGGCTTCCCCATGACGGTCCGCGACACCCGGTCCCAGAAACCGCCGGACCCGGACTCTTCGTAATTCGACCCCGGGTTGCCGATGAATGGGACCGAGAGTTTGTTGATCTTGTCGCCAAGAACGCTCACTATGGCGGGCATCAGGGTCAGGGCGGCCAAGACCGAGGCCACCACCACGAAGATCACGCCCAGCCCGATCCCGATGAACACGTTGGAGGGCACCAGCAGCATCCCGGTGAAGCCCAGCACCACGGTGATGCCGCTGAACACCACCGTCCGGTTGGCCGTCCCGCCCGCGCGGGCTATCGCCGCCAATTTTTCCAGGCCCTTGGCGCGCTCCTCCCGGAACCGCGTCAAGAAGAACAACGAGTAGTCGATGCCCACCGCCAACCCGATCATGGTGATCATGTTCTCAACGAAGAAGGACAACTCGTAGAGCTGGCCCGCCAGCGACGCCAGCCCCATGGCCAGCACGATGGACACCACCGCCATGATCAGCGGTATCACCGCGGCCACCACGGCGCCCAGCACCACAACCAAGATCAGCAGCGCTATGGGCACGCCGAAGATCTCGCCCTTCAGAAGCCCTTCTTGGGCCACTTCTTGGAAATCTTTGCCCACCGTGGCCTGTCCGGTCATGATCACCTTGAAGCCCGGAACGGTCTTGAAACCATCGACCACGCCAGCCACATCGCCTATGTGTTCGCTGGCATCATCCACGGTCCCGGCCATGGTGAAGGGGATGAGCAGGGTCCGGCGGTCTTGGGAAACCAAGAACCCGGCCTCGACCTGGAAGTAATTTAGCAAGGTGCCCTGCCGGATGATCTCCGGTCCCAGGGCGGCCAGACCGGCGTGGATGGAATCGACGATCTCCCGGAATTCCGGGTCGTCAACCACCGACTCCGGAGACTGGACTATCACCACTTCGTTAGTGCCCCTGGGGCCGGTCAGTCTGTTCTCGATCAGTTGATTGGCGACCTCCGACTCAGGATTATTGGTGATGGCAAACTCGGTGGTGATGGCGTCCTCAAAGAGGCTGGCCCGCAACATCGCGGCGATGATAAACACCAAAACCCATATGCCGATGGTCACCCAGGGCTTCCGGCTGGAGGCCCGGGCGATGGACTCGGTGGAAAGGTTCACGGACATTCTTACTACTCCCTTGACCAGATATCAGATACAGACGGGACCGGGACGACAGGGCGGGTCACCCCGCATCCTCCGCCGCCCGGAATAGACCACGGTACAGCGCGCGCATGGCGTCGCCACAGGCGCTTATGTCGACCTGGGAGTCCAGAGACTTGTGCAGCACCAGGCCGTGGAACATCCCCATCGTGGTGACTCCCAAACCCCGCGGGTCCAGCTCCGGGTCAACCTCGCCCCGCGCCTGAGCGTCTTCGAACAGCTCGGTGAACGCCCGGACCAGGGTCTCGAAGGTCCCTTCCAACAGGGCTTCTCGGACCTCCTCACTGCGCATGGCCTCCGACCAGACCTGGACATTCATTATGGTCCCGTCACGGAAAGCCTCCGCACTGAGCATCTCCAGCCCGTGGTCGAAGATGAAATCCAGGGATTCCAATGGTGAACTGCCCTGCGCCTTCGCCGCAGTGATGAAGTTGGCCAGGCCCTGCTGACATTCGCGGCAGGAGGCCGCGATGATGTGTTCCTTGCTGGGGAAATACTTGTAGACCGCCCCCGGACTCAGCCCGGACTCCTGGCAGATGTCCTGGATGCTGGTCTGGTGGAACCCCTGCCGGGAGAAACAGGTCCCTGCCGCCGCCAATATCTGTTGGCGCCGGGCTTCCGCATGGGCTTCAGTTGTTTTTGGCATGGCGCACCTTTAAAAAACGGACGTTCGTTTTTTTAAAATGAATGTTCGTTCGCTTATATACTTGCGCCATCGTTCTGTCAACCTAAGATTAGACCGGCGATCAGGGTTTGTCCGTGAGAATCAGGTGATAATCACCATCAACCGCCTGAAACCGTCTGGCTGACCACAGCCGCCAATCGCAGTAAAATAAGGTATCCCGGTTTTGGGCGGCTCAGTTTCCGGGAATCGAGGTCTTGGCCTTTGCGGCATATCATCCACGCCGACCTGGACGCCTTCTACGCTGCCGTCGAGCAGTTGGACAACCCGGAACTGGCGGGCAAGCCGGTGCTGGTCGGCGGCCGGCCGGAGAACCGGGGCGTGGTCGCCACGGCTTCTTATGAAGCCCGGGAGTTTGGCGTGCACTCGGCCATGCCCATGCGGACCGCCGTTAACCGCTGTCCTCAAGGGATCATCGTCCCGCCGAGGTTCGGGCGTTACCGGGAGAAGTCGGGCGAGGTGATGAGCATCTTTCGGGACCTCACCAACCTGGTGGAATCGCTCTCTTTGGACGAGGCCTATCTGGATATCACGGCGGTGGTGACGGCAGGCCAGAAACCGCTGGCCATCGCCCTGGACCTCAAACGCCGCGTCTTCGATGAGACCGGGCTGGTCCTATCCGTGGGAGTGGGCACCTGCAAGACGGTCGCGAAGATCGGCTCGGACCTGGACAAGCCCGACGGTCTGGTGGTCGTCCAGCCCGGAGACGAAGCGGCGTTCTTGGCGCCTTTAGCAGCGAACAAACTGTGGGGCATCGGCCCCAAGACCGCGGAACGGCTGCACCGGGAGGGCATCGAGACCATCGGCCAGTTGGCGGAACAACCGCTGGAGTGGTTCGCCAAGATGTTCGGCCAACGCGCGGCAAGCGTCCGTGACAAGGCCATGGGACGGGACGATGAGGAAGTGCATACCGAGCGGGCCACCAAATCCATATCTTCCGAGACCACCTTCGCCAGCGACGTTGGGGACGAGACCGAGCTCAGAAGCGTGGTGGAGCGGAAAGCGGTGGGGGTGGCCAATTCGTTGGAACGAAAAGGCCTCAAGGGCCGCACGGTCACGGTGAAGCTGCGCTTGGCCGACTTCACCACCTTCACCCGCCAGTCCACCCTGCCCTACCACACCAACGCCGAAGAGCCGATCAAAGAGGCGGCCTGGGCGCTGCTGGCGGCGGAACTTGAGCCGGGCCGGACCTTCCGTCTGCTGGGCGTCGGCATGAGCAAATTTGGCGACGACCCGGAAGCCGGGGAGCCGGAGGAGCAGCAACTGGCTTTATTCACCGATGACGATGCGCTTGCTGGGGCTTCAGAAGAGAATTAAGTCCCCTTCTTCGAGTCTGTCACCCTGATCCCTACCGGAGTCGGGAGAAGGGTCTCTTTGCTCTCCGTCAGTGTTGGTCCATGGGCAACGAGATTCCTCCCCGACTCGTCGGGGCCTCGGAATGACAGGAGAACAGGGACCGCTTGGCCGAAGGCAAACCCCTAGCGGAACAGGTCTTTGTCGCTCCCCCGCAGGATGCGCTGGATGCTGGCGTCTTCCATGGGGATGTAATCGTAGCCCCGGATGATGCTCACGGGGACGCCCGCCACCTTGCCTCCCACCAATTCCCCGGCGGCGGCCAGTTCGTCGCCGACGGCGATCTCGGTGGTGAACATCTCATGGCCGTGGCTATCCATCTGACCCACATAGCTGTGGATGGGGTCGATCCCGGCGACGCCGATGGCCACGTCGGTGGCCCCGTTGCGCCAGGGCCGGCCAAAGGTGTCGGATACTATCACCGCCACGTCCACGCCCAACCGGTCCCTCACCGCCTGCCGGATGGCCCGGGCCGAGGCGTCGGAATCGTCTGGCAGCAACGCCAAGGTGTCGTCGCCCGGAATATTGGAGGCGTCGATGCCGGCGTTGGCGCAGTAAAAACCGTGCTTGGTCTCGGAGATGATCACCCCCCGGTCCATGCGCACGATCCGTTTTGATTCCCGGAGGATCCATTCGGTGTGGCGCGGGTCCCTTCGGTGGCCCTCGGTGATGGCGATGGCCAGGGGCGAAGCCTCCACATCACCCAACTTAACGACCTTGCCCTCGACCTTGGAGATGATCTTCTGAGTCACCACCAGGATGTCTCCGGCCTCGATGGGCGTGCCCTGGGCCTGGGCGGCGTCCATCATCGGCCCGGCCAGGTCGTCGCCGTCCTTGAACTCAGGCATGCCCTCGATACCGATAACCCGCACTTCCGGCGGCATAACATCGCACCTCGTTTGGAGTGGTGGATAGTATAGCCCCCACTAAACCCCTATGCTACAATTTGGACTGCCGGCAGCCCGGCCATCCAGGCCATATCACGCCTGATATTTCGTTGCTGGCGACCCCTCTAACCCGTTATTTTGAAGGTGCCGCGCGTGTCTTCTTCAACATCGGAAACGTCTGGCGAATACCGGAAAAAGGTTTACACCAAGTTTGGCGACTCTGGAGAGACCAGCCTGCTCTACGGCGGCCGGATCTCCAAGAACAGCCCCAACACCGAGGCCTACGGCATCACCGACGAGGCAGTGTCGGTAATGGGTATGGCCCGGGCCATGACCAGCGACCAGCGGGTGAACGACCTGCTGCGTGACCTGCAAAGGGAGCTGTTCACCATCGCGGCCGAGCTGGCCACCGACCCGGGCAAATACGAATTGTTCCAGCAGCATTTCAAGCCGGTGACCGAAGAGATGGTGACGAATCTGGAAAAGGCCATCGACTCCCTGGAAGAGGAGTTCGAGATGCCCAAGGTGTTCATCTTGCCCGGCGGCTCCCAGGCATCGGCCGCCATCGACCTGGCCCGTTGCGTGATCCGCACTGCCGAGCGCCGGGTGGTGGCCATGGCCGAACAGGACTTATTGACCAACAGCCTGATTATGATGTACCTGAACCGGCTGGGAGACCTGCTGTTCGTTCTGGCCCGGTACGAAGACCGGGATATACCCATTGAGCGGGCTACGTGACCTGGTTCAGGGTTTGCGCGGTTTACGTCCGTTCGTGGTGAGCCTGTCGAACCATTGTTTGTTGTAAGGCATGGTTTTTCGGGCAAACATTGACTGTGGCAAACCTAAGATTGCGATCTATCGTGGGGTTAAACGCGAAATTAAATGAAACTGGTGGTTATCGACTACGATTCGGGCAACCTGCGCAGCGTGTCGCGGGCGCTGGAGTCCCATGGCGTGACTCCGCTGGTGACCGGCGACGCGGGAGAATTTGACGACGCCGATGCCCTGGTGTTACCCGGCGTGGGCTCGGGGCCGGCGGCCATGGACGCCCTGAACCAGCGAAACTTGGTGGGGCCCATCCGGGATTACATCGCATCGGGAAGGCCATTTTTGGGCGTCTGCCTCGGCCTGCAATTGCTGATGGACCGGACCGAGGAGGGGGACGAACCCTGTCTGGGAGTGGTGCCGGGCAACGCCAAACTGCTGCCGCCCGGACTGAAGGTGCCCCACATGGGTTGGAACAACGTCAGGTTCCCTGATGGTGTTCTCGACCGGCACCCCGTATTGGACGGCATCCCCCAGGACAGCTTCTTCTACTTTGTCCACAGCTACTATGCCGCGCCGGAAGACTCGGCCGGCGTCAGCGGCACCACCGAATACGGCATCCCATTCTGCAGTGTTTACGCCAAGGACAACCTGGTCGCCACCCAGTTCCACCCGGAGAAGAGCGGTCCGGCCGGGCTGCGATTCTACAAGAACTTCATCGGACTGGCGTCTGGTTGAACCGCCCGGCGCCGCCTGAGTGCCAGACACGTATCGGACAGTACTGTTCCACGGAAGTTATATGGAAGTTATTCCCGCCATCGATCTGAAAGACGGCCGCTGCGTCCGTCTGTTTCAGGGCGACTTCGATCAGGAGACCGTGTTCTCCGACGACCCGCTGTCCATGGCCCTATCCTGGCAGGAGCAGGGCGGTCACCGGCTGCACCTGGTTGACCTGGATGGGGCGGTCCAGGGAAAACCGGTCCATCTTGACGTGATCTCAGCCATCGTCCGTGGGCTGGACATACCGGTCCAAGTGGGCGGCGGCATCCGGGACCTGGCGGCAGCCGCGGCCTGGCTCGAGGCCGGCGTTGACCGAGTGGTGATCGGCACCGCCGCGGTGCGCGACCCAGATATGGTCCAAGAGATCTGCCGGAAACACGGCAGCCAACGGGTGGTGGTGTCGGTGGACGCCAAGGACGGGTTGGTGGCGCTGCAGGGATGGACCGAGGCCACCAATATAACCGTGCTGGAACTAGCCCACCAGATGGCTCAGATCGGAGTTGTGCGGCTGCTTTATACCGACATCGCCCGGGACGGCGCCCTGACTGGGCCGGACTTTGAGACCAATTCCCAGTTGGTCAAGGAAACGGGCCTGGCAGTGCTGGCGTCGGGTGGCGTTGCGTCTGTGGAGCACATCAAAGAGTTGCTGCCCACTGGGGTTGAGGGAGTGATCGTGGGGAGGGCCCTATACACCGGGGCGGTCAGCCTTCCGGAGGCCGTGGCGGTTGTAGCGGCGGCGGCCTAACCGGCGGTCGTCTGACCCGGCGGGCGGGTCTGGCTGCCGACGTTGCTTGGCTCGTTGTCTTGCCGTTTTAAACGCGCGGCCAAGCGTTCATCGGCTTTGGCGAACCAATCTTCCCGGAGCACGTCCATGAGTATGAAGTCGTGGGCCATCCGCCGGACGGCCTTCACCGGGTTGAACCCACTCTTGGAGAAACTCTTCTGGGCGCGGCCGTTCCACTCCAACGTGTGCAGGTAGACCCGTTTCAGGTCGCGGGCGGTGAACATGTGCTCCAGCAGCGTGGTCACCGCATCATAGCCGTAGCCGTCGCTCCAATAATCGCGGTCGCCGATGACGATCCCCAATTCGGCCTCCCGGTTGACCGTATCCAGGTCGTAGTACATGCAGTTGCCGATGAACGTGCCGTCAATCGTCTCGATGGAGTAATGGTGAGAACCGGGTGTGGGGTATTTCATCTGGTCTTCGAACAACTTCAAGTAGCGTTCGTAGGACATGGTCAAAGGGATCGCCGCGTCCAAACGCGCCAGCTCCGGGTCGCTCCGCCACCGGTAGTCGTTCTCGGCATCGTCCGCCCGTTTGTCGCGCAGGATTATCCTGGCCCCTCTTAACTCCCCTTGGTTTGCCTCCGCTCGCTCGGCCATCGAATCAGGTCCCCTCTCCCGATTCAGCGCCGTCTCTCTCGGCGATCAAGGTCAAGGCCCGTTGCAGGACCTTCACCTCATTGTCGTAGGCCAAGGTCTTCAGCGCGTCTTGGGCGTCAAACCATTGGACCACGTCAAACTCCGGGTCGTGCTGGTCCGTGGTGCCGCCCACTGCCACCATCAGAAAAAAATGCACTGTCTTATGATAGCGGACACCTTTCCCCCGGTCGGCGAACCAATAGTCGATGCTGCCCAGGGAACCGTCGATCCGGACTTCCAGACCGGTTTCCTCGCGGACCTCCCGCAGGGCGGTCTGCTCCAGCGATTCGCCGGGGTCCGGAGTGCCCTTGGCCAGGCTCCACCGAACCGGTTGAAGGCGGCCGCAAAGCACGGTCTCCAACCGCCCGCCGTTCGTCTGGTAAACAACGCCTCCAGCCGAAACGGGGTTTTCCACCCGGGGTTTGGAATTCATATCGATCGGTCCAATAAAGCTCCCTCCACGTCTTGGCGGCAAGCGGGCACGGTTAACAATTGTAAGTGTCGTGATTCAGGCCAGTCAACGGGATCGCCAACCCGGCCCAGAGAGGACCGGAACCCGCCAACGACCTTTAATAGCCCCCGCCGATGGCTGGGACAAAGTGGACTTCGCTATTCTCGCCAACCTTCTCCAGCATCCCCATGATTGCCAGGTCGCCGTCGATGGCGATGGCCAGATTGGGCCGGATCTCACCGTCTTCAACCAGCCGGTCCCTGATGCCGGGGTAAAGCTCTTCTAGGCGTTCAATGACCTGGCGGACGTTCCGGGCCTCCAGATCGACCTGTTTGGCGCCTGCCGTCAGGGATTGGAGCATGGTTGGGATAAATACCGTGGCCATATTCCAGGCTCCTTTTCCAAGCTTTTAAGTATGGCGGACCCGGCCGGGCCGCCATATTCAGGTTCTGACATGGCGCGGGGGTTGTCAACCCCAAGTGAGGCCAATCCGGGAGGGCGCCTACCCATCCCAACCTTCCCATTGCGTGTGGGGTAGGCCTCTTGGCTGATCCAGGGGGATTTCCGCACAGCCGCAGGAAAAATAAAGCCGTCTATCCGGGCACGTTGCCTGGAAGGACGGCTTTGGTTGCCTTAGTTGAAGGTTAGATCAGCTCTTGCCGTTCTCCCAGCCGGCCTCCAATATCCTGACGGGGCTGATGGGCAGGCTGCGCATGCGGTTGCCCGTTGCCCCATGGATAGCGTTGCCGATGGCGGCCATGGGCGGCACTATCGAGGCCTCTCCGACTCCGCGCACCCCGTACGGATGGCCGGGATTGGCGACTTCGACGATCACGGTGTCGATCATCGGCAGGTCCAATGAGGTGGGCATGCGGTAGTCCAAGAACGTTGGGTTCATCATCTTGCCCGTGTCGTCGAAGAAATACTCTTCGTTCAAGGCCCAGCCGATGCCTTGGACCGCGCCACCCTGCATCTGTCCCTCGACGTAGCTGGGGTGGACCGCCTTGCCCGCATCCTGAATCGCGGTGAAACGGGTAACGTCGGTCTTGCCGGTGTCGGCATCCACGACCACGTCCACGATATGCACGGCATAGCCGTTGCCCTCTCCGGTTGGGTCCACGTTGGACCGGCCCGAGATCGTTCCGCCGGTGGTGGCCAGTTGGCGCGCCAGGTCCTTGAAGGAGAACTTGAGCTCCTCGTCGGATTTGTGGCTGACCACGCCGGCCACGTATTCGATGTCATCTTCAGAGGTGTCCCAGATCTTGGCGGCCCGGGAGATCATCTGGCTTTTCACGTCTTCAGCCGCGTCGATGGCCGCCAGTCCGGTGGCGAAGGAAGTGCGGCTGCCGCCGGTGATGAATGTGTAACCGATGGAGTCCGTGTCCACGATCGTCGGTTTGACGTCTTCGTAGGCGATTCCCAGGGTCTCGGCGGTCTGTTGGGCGATGGATGCCCTGGTGCCGCCGATGTCCACCGATCCCATGATCAGGCTGACGACACCGTCGAAGTTAACGGTCATCACCACGCTGGACTGGAAGCCCCGGTTGGGCCAATAGCCGCAGGCCACGCCCCGTCCGGTATTATCGCTGAGCTTGGATTTGTAATGGTCATGGGCGCGGGCGGCCTCCAGGCATTCAACCAGGCCGATACGCCGGGCCACCAGGCCCTCGATGCGCCGGGTGCCCTCTTTGGCCGCGTTCAACAGCCGGAACTCGATGGGGTCCAGCTTCAACTCGCCGCAGATCTCATCGATCAAAGACTCGACGGCGAAGGCTGCTTGAGGTGAACCGGGAGCACGGTAGGCCGCGGTCTTGGGTTTGTTGACCACCACGTCGTAACCGTCCACCTTTCCGTTCTCCACGTCGTAGCAGGCGAAGGCGCAGACGATCGCCTGCATGGCCGGCGATCCGGGGTAGGCGCCGGCATCCATGGCGATCTCGGTTTCAACGGCCGTCATCTTTCCGTTGTTCTTAACGCCGATCTTGACCCGCATCCAGGAAGCGGGGGCTGGGCCGGACGCTTCAAAGACCTCGGTCCGGGTCATCAGCGCCTTGACCGGCGCTCCGGCCTTCTTGGAAAGCAACGCTGCGATGGCGTCCAAGTAGGCTGTGATCTTGCCGCCGAACCCGCCGCCGATCTCCATTGGCGTCACTTTAACCTGGGAAACCGGCAGACGAAGCACACTTGCGACAGTGCCTCTGACCTGGAAGCTGCCTTGAGTGCTGGTCCAGATATTCAACTGTCCGTCAGAATTCCAAAACGCAGTCGTGTTGTGGGGTTCGATGTAGCCCTGATGGACGGTGGCGGTGGTGTATTCACGCTCCAGCACCAGGTCGGCTTCGGCAAACCCCTTTTCGATGTCGCCCATGGCGTAGCTCATGTGCATGGCGATGTTGCTGGGTTTGTCCGCGGTCTCGCCCATGTCGTTGGTCCTCAGGTCTTCGTGGACCAACGGGGCGCCGTCTTTCATGGCCTCGCGGACATCGACGACCGATTCCAAGACTTCGTAGTCGACCTCGATCAGGGCCAATGCCGACTCCGCCACGTGGGCGTTCACGGCGGCGATTGCAGCCACGGGATGGCCTTTGAACAACACCTTGTCGCTGGCCAACATGTGGTCCGAAGCGAATTTAAGCGCGGTGTACTCGCCACCCAATTCCTCTTTGGAGAGTACAGCGAAGGGCAGGTCTTTGGCGGTGACCACCGCCCGCACGCCGGGGAACGCCTCGGCCTTGCTGGTGTCGATGGATTTGATCCGGGCGTGGGGATGGGGGCTGCGCAACAACTTCGCCCGCAGCATCCCGGTTAGATTGGTATCGTCCCCGTACCGGGCCCGGCCGGTGACTTTGTCCACGCCATCGGGCCGCAGCGGACGCTTGCCGACAACGTTATATTCGATCTCCGAGAGAACCTGGTTTGAGGTCATTTTGCAAATACCCCCATAAATTGAAACCGGAGCCTCTATGTTAATCCGATGAGGCTCCGGTTGACTGCCATTAGTGGACGCCGGTTATTTGGCCTTGCTTACCTGCAGCACGGCCCGGATGATCTTGTCATAGCCGGTGCAGCGGCAGAGATTGCCCGCCAGCCAGTGACGGATACGTCCCTCGTCGGCGTCGGGTTCCGCGTCCAGCAGGGCCTTTGCGGCCAGCAAGAAACCGGGTGTGCAGATGCCGCATTGCAGGGCGGCGTTCTCCAAGAACGACTGTTGCAGCGGATGCAGGCCCTCGGGAGAGGCCATGCCCTCGATGGTTGTGATCTCCTTGCCCTCGGCTTCCACTCCCAGGACCAGGCACGAATCGACGATTATGCCGTCCAATATGATGGTGCAGGCGCCACAGTTGCCGTCGTTGCATCCTTCCTTGGTTCCGGTCATGCCCAGGACGTCCCGCAGGACCTCCAAAAGGCTCTGACGAGGCTCGCACAGGAAGTCGATCGGCTCGTCGTTCAAAGTGGTCTTTACGTGGGTAACTCCGGGCATCGTTAACCTCCCCTGGCTCGTTCGATGGCTTTGTTTAAGGAGCGGCGGGTCAATACACCGATCAGGTGGGTGCGTTGGCGGATGGTCCCGCGCATATCGTTTATGGGTTTGGACGCGGCCTGGGCCAATTCGGAGGCTTGTTGGACCGCTTCTTCAGATACAGGCTTTCCGGCCAGGCTGTCGCCCGCTTCCTTGGCGAATACCGGTGTCGGCGCCACGGATGCTAGAGATATGCGGGCCGAGACGAAGTTTTGTCCCGATCCGTCCAAGACGACGCTGACGCCGACTCCGGCGACGGCGATGTCCATCTCGTTCCTGGGGATGAAACGTAGGTAGTTGGCGCCCGAATTAGCCTGGGGCACCGGCATGGAGATCGAGACCAGTATCTCACCATTCTCCAATGCGTTCCGGCCTGGGGCGGTGCAGAATTCTTCGCACGGCAGTTCCCGGGTCCCGTTGGGACCGGCGATGTTGCAAACGCCGCTCAAGGCGATCACCGCTGGGATGGCGTCGCCGCTGGGGGCGGCGTTGCAGATATTCCCGCCGATGGTGGCCCGGCCTTGGATCTGGATCCCGCCGATCAAATAGGCGGCGTCGATCAGGCCAGGATAGGCCGCGGCCACGGTCTTGTCCTGGTAGATCTTGTAACAAGGCACCGCCGCTCCCAAGGTGAGCCCCTTGGCGGAGTCATAGGAAAGAACATTCAATTCCGGGATGCCCTTGATGTCCACAACAAGGGGGGCGGTCCGGCGGCCTGCACGCATCTGCACCAGCATGTCGGTGCCGCCAGCCATGATTCGGGCCTTGTCTCCGTGGGAAGCCAGGGTCTTTACGGCTTCCTCGATGCTAATGGGTGATACAAAATCAAACGCTTCCAATGGGGCACCTCCTGCGCGGGGAATTATAGCATCGCTGGACACACGGTCAAGCTGCAAAATATAATTCTGGTGCCTTCCCCATCCGTATGTAACCGCCAACTCCAAAATCAAGACTATCCATAGTTAGTAGACACGGTTAACATTCCAAATATTCATCCAGCAACGGAGGATAATCATATGGCCCAAACACCGGCTCCCTACCGGATCAAGGCAAAATGGCTGGAAACCTGCAACTGCGATTCCGGTTGTAACTGTAACTTCGGCGGATTCCCAGACCACGGTTCCTGCGAGGCCCTTATCGGGCTCTACGTGGACGAAGGAAAGATCGGCGATATCGACTTGTCGGGCATGAAAGCGGTTCTGGCCATAAAATGGCCCAAAGCCATTCATGAGGGCAACGGGGCCGCCGCTATCTTCATAGATGAATCGGCCAGCGAGGACCAGGTGGGCGGCCTGGCGACGATCCTCACCGGCCAAGCCGGCGGGATGCCTTGGGAGATCCTGGCCACCACCCTCACATCTTTGGACGGGCCCAACTTGGTGCCGATCAAGATGGATGTCAACGGCCGCAACAGCGGGTTCAGCATCGACGGAGTATTGGAGGCCAAATTCACGCCGTTGATCAATCCGGTCACCGGCGAAGAGAATGAGGTCCACATCGTTTTCCCCAACGGCGGGTTGATCTGGAACGACGGCGACAATGCGAAGACCTCGGTGATGAAGGTTGACCACGGAGACATCAAGTTCGACCACACCGGCCAGAACGCCATCTTCGCACCGGTCGATTGGACCAACCAATAAAGAGAATCCGGTTCCATAAACCAACTGGCGACTAACTAGACATGCAAGACGGGGGCCGTGCTTTCGTGCGGCCTCCCGTTGCTTTTCATTCAGATGCAGACCTCCACACATATCGAAGCGCTCCTCAAGCGTGACCGCCTGATCGTCATCGCCGGAGTGGTGGCCGTGGCGGCCATCGCCTGGGGTTACATCATCTACCTGGCCCAGAGCAACGCCGGCATGGGAATATCCATGAACGTGGCCGCGGGCAACGTTAGGTCATGGAGCGGCGTGGACTTCTCCCTGATGTTCCTGATGTGGGCGGTGATGATGGTGGCCATGATGGTCCCCAGCGCCGCTCCAATGGTCCTGCTGTTCGCCACCGTCAACCGCCGGCGCCGCGAGGAATCCCGCCCCTTCGTCTCCACCGGTGTGTTTCTCTCCGGATACCTGGTTATATGGGCCACCTTCGCCCTGGTGGCCACCCTGGGCAACTGGGGCCTGCACCAAGCTTCGCTGCTGACCTCGATGATGGGCGGAAGCTCCAGCGGCTACTTGGGGGGCGGGCTGCTATTGGTGGCCGGCGTTTTCCAGTGGAGCCAGTTGAAGTACGTCTGCCTGACCCACTGCCGGAGCCCGCTGAGTTTTCTGATGTCCGACTGGAGAGAGGGGACGGGCGGAGCATTCAAGATGGGACTGACCCACGGCAGGTACTGTCTGGGGTGCTGCTGGATACTGATGGCGCTGTTGTTCGTGTTGGGGGTGATGAACCTGGTGTGGATCGCCGCATTGGCCGCCTTCGTCCTGGCCGAGAAGGTTGTCCCCGCCGGGAAAAAGGTCAGCAAAGTGAGCGGTGGATTATTGGCCGCTTGGGGGGCCTGGGCCGTCCTGGCCGCCGCGTTCTAGAGGTTATTTCAAGAATCTATAAGGAACGCTGCGGGGTCCTTCGACAGGTCCCCCGACGCATCGGGGAGACTCTCGACAGCGGTCGGAGCTCAGGACGAGCGGAAAGACGTCGTTCTTAGTCAGTTCGCGGCTTCTAGCTGCAGTTTTACTTTCGCGACGGTCTCCGACAGACTCCCACCGGAGAAATCTGACCGTTCCAAGCCCTTCACGCCGTTCAGCGATAGCTCAGATCCCTCTTCCACCGATCTTTTGATGGCCTCCAAGGCCATTTTCCAGGGGACTTCTCCGCTATCTTCTTCCTGCTTTCCTGGCGCCAACGCACCGGCCGGCAACCCCGTTGTGTGGAAAACGAGTCCGCCATCTGTGACGCTGATCAGCACCAGGGACGGTGTCTGCAGGCTGGAAAGCCCTAGACCCGTTTTCAGCGCCGAGCAGGTGCTGGATAGGCCGTGCTGGCCGAATATCACCAGATCATGAAAGTCGGCGCCCAGTCCTTCAAAGGCAGTTCGGTAGACCCGGAAGATGTCGTGGGCCCGGCGGTCTTCTCCCGACGCCAGGAACAGAGCGCAGACCGGGAAGCCGCCGCCGGATCCCACGGATTCCAATTTAAGCCCCTCATGCCATCGATTCAGTTTGTCCAGGTCGTGGCTGTCCGGTGTCTCCGGCATCGGCTCAGCTCCCCTCTTGAAGGTCCTTCAGCATGGCGTATATCAGATCGTTGACCGGCGTGTCCACACCCGCCGCCGCTCCGGCCCGGACCACAGCCCCGTTCAACGCCTCAAGCTCCAACGGGCGTCCGGCCAGCAGGTCGGTGTGCATCGAAGCCTTCAGGTCTCCCAGACTTTCCTCCATGTAACTCACAGTGTCGGGCACGATGTCCGGGGGAAGTGCAACCCCGCTGGCCCTGCCGACTGCTTCGATCTCGGCCAAGCAAGCCAAAACCACCTTGCGCCAGTGAGCTTGGGGCATGAGCTCATCCAGGGTTGCCCTGGCCATACACGTAACGCCGGCCATGGTCGCGATGAACAAGAACTTTCCCCACAGACCGGCCCTGATGTCGGGTAAGACCTCAGCCGGGACTCCGGCTCCGAGAAATGCGTCGCGTATCGCAAGGCAACGGGCCGTCTCAGCGCCGCTGGACTCTCCGAAGATGATTCGCACAAAACCACCGGTCTGCTGGACCGTCCCTGGCCCGAGCGTGCCGGCCTCGATGAAGGCAGCCCCCGGCAGCACTGACCGCTCACCCAATACCTCGGCCGCCATCAGGTAGCTATCCACCCCATTCTGAAGGCACAGCA
>JADFNR010000095.1 GCA_022563275.1 Chloroflexota bacterium
AGATTCGGACCGCGCCCTTGGAGGCATGGTAAGCGGACGAAGTGGCGCTGCCGACCAGGCCGTAGATGGAGGAGATGTTGATGATTGAGCCGCCGCCGGCCTTCCGCATCTCGGGGATGACCGCCTTCGTGCCCAGGAACACACCCTTCACATTCACGTCCATGACCTTGTCCCATGCCTCGGAAGTCGTCTCTTCCACGCCGGCCCGGTGGCTGACCCCCGCGTTGTTGACCAGTATGTCCAGCTTGCCGAAACTGGCCACCGCCGCCTGAACGGCGCTGCGCCAACTCTCTTCACTGGTGACATCCAGGTTCACGAATAGGGCCTTGCCTCCCGACTCGGCGATCTGCGCCTCCGCCGCCCGTCCCTCATCCTCCAAAAGATCAGCGATCACCACCGCGGCCCCCTCTTTCGCCAGCAACTTGGCCGTGGCCGCGCCGATCCCCCCGGCGCCGCCGCTGATCAGGGCCACTTTACCTGCAACACGCATGGTCTACCTCACTTAGCTGGTCTGGCTACGAATGGGGATTATAGCAGTCAGCGGTCAGCCGGCGGCTTACAGTCTTCAGGCTTCAGGCGATTGCACTTCCCAGCCGGATTCTCCATAATTGCGGACGCCTGTATCTCGCCGGACTCTCCGACTTTTATCAACAAACCGGAAGCGTCCGGACCTATGTAGCGAGGGAAGCGATGGCCGGTGACGCGGAGCAGAAGATAACCGTCAGGCCCCACGGACCGTATCTAGTCCGGGGCAAGATACCGTTGGTCCGCAAGTCTCAGGTGATGTCCGAGCATGGCGAGCCGCTGGATTGGAACTTGGATGGCGTCGTGGAGACCGCTGAGACCTATCGCCTGTGCCGGTGCGGACGGTCCAAGACCAAACCGTTCTGCGACAATACCCACACCCTGGTCCCGTTCGACGGCGGCGAAAAGGCGGACACCGGACCGATCTCCAGCCGGGAGAAGGTGTTCGAGGGCGAGAAGATCATCGTCAAGGACGACCACTCCCTCTGCATGCACGCCGGATACTGCGGCAACCGGTTCACCAACATCTGGAAGATGTTGGAGGACTCAGCAGACCCTGAGGTGCGGGCCAAGATCATAGCCATGGTTGAGATGTGCCCTTCCGGGACCCTCACATACGCCCCGGACGAAAGCTCGGAGGTGGTGGAACCGGACCTGCCCAAAGAGGTCGCGGTGGTGGCGGACGGTCCGCTGTGGGTCACCGGCGGGATACTGGTGGAGCGGAGAGACGGGGAACCCCTGGAGACCCGCAACCGGGTGACACTGTGCCGGTGCGGCGAGTCGGCCATAAAACCGTTCTGCGACGGCTCCCATAAGGACATCCAATTTAAAGACCCTTAGCGAAATAGCCTTGCCCCACCCGTGGGCGAGGGAAAATTAAATTACATCGAATAAGGGAGATGCGCCATGTCAGCAGAGGCTTTACGCCATGTTTGGCTATTCTCGGAAATGAGCGACGAGCAACTGGAGAGCATCTCCAGCTTCACGTTTGAAAAATCCTTCGACCCCGGCGAGCTTATCGTGGAAGAGGGTCAAACAGGTAACGGTCTCTACGTCATCGTCTCCGGCAACGTCGAGGTGTTGAAAGGGGACCTGGCGGCAACTCCTCAGGTGCTGGCCAAGCGCGGCGCCGGGGATGTCTTCGGCGAGATGGCCCTGCTGGGCGAGTGGCCCAGAACGGCCAGCGTGCGCGCCTTGGACGACGTCCAGTGCCTGGGTATCGACCGGTGGGTCTTCCTGTCCCAACTGGAACGGCAACCCAAGGTGACGATCAGATTGCTCCAGATCCTAGCCCAAAGATTGCGGGACAGCGACGCTCGTCTCGCAGAGTAGCCCCGGCCTGCGCTTAGACGGCGGCGACCTCCGGCTTGCCGAGTTGCTCGGCGTACTGGGCCAAAGACCGGCTAACCCTGTTCAACACCGCCTTAAGTTCGTCGTCTCCCTGAATCAGGCCGCAGTAGGCCGATAGTTCTTTCATCCGTTCGATGAACAGCGACCAGGCCGCCACCATGTGGGGCGGGGTATAACCGTCCCTGGAGAACCGGAAACTTGGCCCTGCGTTGAAGCCAGGGTATGACGGCCCGGCGGGCAGAGTGGTGATGACGTCGCCCAGAGGACCGATCACATCTAACATGATGGCCACGGTGACATCCGCGATCAAGGTCCGTTGGGCTTCCGTCTCCTCGTTGCCCATCAGCAACCGCCCCAACATCTGGACCAGCAATTCGTAGCAACCATCGAACAGGTTGCATACGTCCATGGTCACCGGGTCATCGATCAGGTTCACGCTGGTGGCGTCTAGGATATCGTTGGGGTAGATGGAATAGGGGTTCTTCAGCACGCGCCGGCCCGGCTCAAAATCAGGGTCGACTTTCAAGATCTCGTCGTACTCATTCAGGATGGCGACGAACCTGGCGTAATGCGCGTTTTCGTCTTCCACCCGGGCCCCTTCACCCTGCTCGACGATCGCCTGGATTGCCGCGATGGCCGACTCAAGACCGGTGACCGGGATGAGGCCGGGCAGATTGAAATACTTCTCGATAATCTGGGCCTTGGGCGGGCCGATGAAGAGGCCTTCCTCACCGTATTTCTGAGTGAGGTACCGGAAGCCATCTTCCACGCCGCGGTAGAGATGGCCAATGGTCTGGTAGCGACGCTCGCTGGAGAAGATATCGCTGAAATTCCCCGACGACAAAGAGGGCAGGCTGGTGTTTTCTCCCTGAGTAGATCCGGTCTCCTGGGACTCGGGCCGCTCGATGAACACGAAAGTTTCGATCGTGTCGCGGTTGAAGGGCGCTAGTTCCAGGCTGAAACCTGGCCCGTACGCTCTATGGCTTGATGGCATGTTGGGCCGGCGCACGTGGGGAGCGCCGCCAACCGCCGTGAGCAGGTTGCAGGCCAGGCACATATGGGTCATCTCCTGGATCGCGACATGCATGATCACGCCCCGCCACCTGCGGACGGTGGCGGCCTGCTCGTCGGTTAAGCCTTCGCTGGCGCGCCGCTTCATGGTGAAGGCGGCAAATATATAGCTGCACATGACCCCATGCTCAAGCTCCGCGGCCTCGGTGAGCAGGTAGATCAGTTGGGCCCGGTTCTCGATCCTGACTGGCGCTTCCAAAACGGTTCTCCTTGGGTTTTGGGCGCCGCATCCACAGTACGGCAGCCCGCATATCTCAAAATAAAAGGTCCGTTGTGCCTACACCTAGTCCATCAATAGTCTCTGGGGCCTCTAGGCTCTGCGTTTACATAAGAAGCGAGGACTAGCTATCTAAAAATACTACCCGATTTTGGCGAGGGTGCCTTCGAGCTACATGGCCCGCAGGTCTTGGTCTTGGAACAACCCCGCTATCTCGTTGACGATGGCGACCGCTTTCGCTTTCTTAGCGGCGCCGCGGGAGACGCAGAACTTAGCGCCGTCAGGATTTTCGCTTTTACAACTGGGACATTCTATGACAGGCATGCCTTAGCCTCCGAAATACATCCTCGCTAAAGGGTAACTAAGAATACCATCAATCGAATCCGCCGCAAGATAAGCAATTTCCGGCCAACCCGAAGCAGCATCTGGGGCCGACGGCTTCCGGCCGGATTCCAGCGGTCCGATAGACCGGGATTTCAGTGATGCCGCCACCGGCGGACAGGCCTATTGTTTCAACGGGACGTTAACCGGCCAGGACGGCCAGACCCCGGCCCAATTTTCTGGAAGATTCCTCGCCGCGCTGGATAGTGACACCGAGATTTTGGTGGAGCAGCAAACCGGCATTCGTTCCGGCGGCGCGGCGTTCTTTGATCCAGTGGCCTACAGAAGATAGTAACCCGTATCGTTATGTAAAGGGGCCACCCAGGGCGTCCGGCGGACCTTACATAACCTATCTTGTGCGAACCAACCTGAATTCTTTGTTGGCCCGCCCGGGCTGTCTTTCTTGTTTCCACGCCTGTATTGCGGCCCTTCAGCATGTTCTCGTCCTGAGAGCCCCGTAGCGCCGTTTTTACTTCCTTTTCCATCCCAGAAGCCGTCTCGCCGATTTTCCTCCCCCCTTTTTCCGGTGAAAACTCTCCGTTGACGGCTCGGATTACCGGACGCCAGAATTCATGGCACGGGCTTCCTTTCGGAGTAGCTCATCGAATTTTCTTTAACGTGGCATGCAGCAGTTCGTCATTTTCAGGGGAGGAAAAGTATGGCCGTCTCCGGCACCATCAAAGTCACAGCCGCGGGGACCGCGGTCCAAGCCGCCAGCAAGGGAAACGCCCGGTCTCTGGTCTTTAAGGCCCGGAACGACAACACCGGCGCCTGCTACCTGGGCGGCAGCGACGTCTCGGCCACCGACGGAATGTCCTTGGTTCCCGGCGAATCGATCCAACTGGAACTGGCCAACGCGATATCCACTTCCCAGTTCTGGGCCGACGCCGCCAATAACGACGACCAGATCGACTTCATAGGCAGCGAATAATGACTCAACCCCGACAAACGCTCCGGCCGCCGCTGCGGCGCGTCCGGGAAGCCTACGTTTCCATCACAGGAGCCGCGTACACCCCGAAGGCCGGCGACCAGATCATTGGAGTCAACCGCGCCGGAATAGTCACGATAACGCTGCCCACCGCGCAACTCCGCTCAGGCCGCGTCTACACCATCAAAGACGAGTCCGGGTCCGCGAGCTCCAACAACATCACCATCGCCACCGAAGGCGCAGAGACCATCGACGGCTCAGCCACCGACACCATCTCGGAGGACTACGGGGCCAAAGCCTATTATTCCGACGGCTCGAACTGGTTCACCATCCAGCTCCTACTCGCCGCCACGGTCGCCCACGTCAACACCACCGGCCGGACCGCCGACGACCACCACGACGAATCCCATTCTCACACCGGCATCGCGAACATCGGCGCGCGCGCCTATCACAGCGCCAACCAAAGTATCACTCACAACACAGGAACGACCCTTGCTTTTAACTCTGAACGGTGGGACACAGATACGATCCACGACACATCCTCGAATAATTCCAGACTCACCTGTAAAACCGCTGGGAAGTACACGATTGTCGGACAGATCGAATGGGACGCAAATTCAAGCAGCGAACGTCTATTGAAGATTAGGCTCAACGGGTCAACGACGATTGCTTTAATTACTTCACTTCCGATGGGCGGAGCGCTATTTGATACCACTGCACAGGTCGTTACCACCTACGATCTTGCAGTCAACGATTACGTGGAGTTGTTCGTTCAGCAGAACACAGGCGGGAGTTTGAATATTAAAGCGAAAGCAAATTGGTCCCCCGAATTCTCCATGATCAAGATCGTTGGCTGATGAAGACCTACAGATTCACCAGACCCAACAACCTCAGCCTGCTTCACGACGAACTGCTGGCCGCTATTCCAGAATTGAGGCCCGTACCCGTGCCCGGTGAAACCTTGCCCGACGGCAGCATCGCCACGGCGCCGGTAATGACCGTGGAGGGCCTAGGCGACGATATTTGGCTTGGCGTCCCAGATGACGTTGACGAAGCATTGATCGCCGCCGTGATCGCTGGTCATGATGGGGCCGCTACCCAGGTTGACCAGTCGGCAGACCGAAAAACGCGAATCGCGGAACTTCTGCAAACCAGCAGAAGCAATTGGACCACCGCGCAACTGAGGGAAATACTCGAGCTGACCGCCAGGGAAGTAATGGGCTAACAGGTTATGTCGTGCGCGAGACAGCCAGTGGAGGGCGGCCCTCTCCTCCGTTAACGCCCTCGGCCGCCGCCGGACGGACTAACAACAGTCAACGGGCCATCGATGGCGACGAGCGTTTTTTCGATCTCTATAAGCAGGTCGTCCAAATTCCATCCCTTGGTGGCCGACACCAAGATGCCCGGCTGCGCTTCGTGGGCCGGAAGCCCGTTTGGAACCCCACTGGACCGGTCAGCCGGACCATCCGCCATCAGGTCCATCTTGTTCATAACCAAGATCTTGGGCCGGTCCGATAACCCCAGGTCATCCAGGGTTTTTTCCACGACCTTGGTCTGCTCCGGGGCTTTGGGGTGGGTAACGTCAATGACGTGAAGGAGGATGTCCGCCTCATTCAGTTCTTCCAACGTGGCCCGGAAAGCCGCAACCACCTTGGGAGAAAGTTTCTGGATGAACCCCACGGTGTCGCTGAGGAGCAGCGGCGCGCCGGAAGGGAGCCTGATGCGCCGGGTCACCGGGTCCAGGGTCGAAAACAGTTGGTCGGCGGCGGTCACCTTGGCGTTGCTAAGAGCATTGAAAAGGGTGCTTTTGCCGGCGTTGGTGTAGCCGACCAAGGTCGCCATGGGGATACTGGACCTCTTGCGGCGCTCCATGTGCAGGGTGCGCCGGCGGCGTACCGCCGCCAGTTCCGACTTGATCTTCTGCAGGCGGTTTCGCACCAGCCGCCGGTCTGTTTCGATCTGGGTCTCGCCGGGCCCTCTGGTGCCGATGCCGCCGCCCAAACGCTCTAGGTGAGACCACTGGCCGGCCAGGCGGGGCAGCAGGTACTCATGCTGGGCCAGCTCCACCTGTAATTTTCCCTCGTGGGTCGAGGCGTGTTGACCGAATACATCCAGGATCAGGGCGGTCCGGTCGATGACCTTGCGGCCAAGGGCGTTCTCCAGGTTGCGCTGCTGGGCGGGAGTGAGCTCGTCATCGAAGATGACCACGTCAGCTTCCAGGTCTTCCATCATCTCGCGGATCTCGTCAACCTTGCCGGAGCCGACGTAGGTGGAGCCGAGGCGGTTCGCCCGCTGGGTGACCCGGCCGACAACCACCGCTCCAGCGGTGTTGGCCAGGTACTCGAGTTCGGCGAGGGTGTCTTCCAGAGACCACGGGTGGTCGCGGCGGTTCATCTCGACCGCGACAAGCACCGCTTTTTCCGGTTCGGGCTCAACCGGTATAGAGGAACGTTTGCCTGAGGAGCGTTTACTTATCGACTCTACTCTCTAGGTCTGGTTGCCCTTGGGTGGGGGGATCTTCCAGGTCTCCATCCGCTGGCAGCCCTTTTCAACCTGCTCGTCTGGAGTGGTCAGGGACAGGCGGATGTAACCTTCTCCATATTTCCCGTAGCTGGAACCGGGGGTTACCACCACGTCCAACTCCTCCAGGAGCAATTGGGCCATCTCGGCTGAGGTGTAGCCATCCGGAATCCTGGCCCAGATATATAGGCTAGCACGGGGAACGGCGACGTTCATACCCATGGCTTTAACGGCTTTGATGACCCTATCGCGGCGGCGGGTGTAGGCGTCCACGTTGTCAGCCACGCAATCTTGGGGGCCGGTTAGAGCCTCCATGGCCATCTCCTGGACGGCCTGGGGCACCCCCGAATCCAGGTTGGCTTTGATCTGGAACAGGGCTTTGATCATGTCGGCGTTGCCCACGGCCATGCCGATACGCCAACCGGTCATGTTATAGGTCTTGGACAGTGAGTGGAACTCCAGGCCAATGTCCTTGGAACCGGCCACCTGCAGGTAGCTGATGGGCGTGTACCCGTCGTAGCCGATCTCGCTGTAGGCGGCGTCGTGGAGCAGCGCGATGTCGTTCTCCCTGCAGAAATCGATGGCCGAGAGGAAGTCTTCTTCGCTGGCGACGGCGCTGGTGGGGTTATTGGGATAGTTCAGCCACATCAACTTGGCGTTCTTGGCCACGTCGGCGGGGATGGCGTCCAGCTCGGGAAGCCAGCCGTTCTTCTCGTACAGCGGCATTATGTGGCTCTCGGCCCCCGCGAACATGGTGCCCACGCCGTAGACCGGGTAGGCCGGGTCCGGGATCAAGGCGATGTCGCCTGGGTCCAGGAAGCAGAATGCGGCGTGGCCGATGCCCTCTTTGGCGCCGATCAAAGGCAGCACTTCGGTATCCGGGTCCAGCTTCACGTTGAAGCGGGTGTCGTACCACTGGGCGAAGGCCCGCCGCATCTCAGGCAGGCCGTCGGTCTCGGGATACCGATGGTTGGGCGCGTGCTGTGACGCGGTCAACAGCCGGTCGATGATGGGCTGGGGCGTGGGTATGTCGGGGTCTCCGATGCCAAAGGTGACAACATCCACCCCCGCGGCACGCTTCTCCGCGATGATCCGCGATATCTCAACGAAAGGGTAGGGCGACAGCTTGCCCAAACGGTCCGAGAATTTCACCATCTCGACTTCAGTTCTCCCCGTATCTAGATTGAATCATTCGCCTCAACTCCAGGTGGCAATGGATCCCCTCTATCCCCGTATGAAGCAATAAATCCTGCCGCCACGCTCTGAAGGTTCTCCATCACTTCCGTAGGAGTGTCTCCCCAGGCCCTGCATCCGGGCAGGGCGGGGACTTCAGCCATGTATCTGTCCTCGGTGGCATCGCTGGGCTGGTGGATCACGAGTGAAAGTTTGTAAAGTTTCATGGCACTGTCCCTATGTCCATTCCCCGCTGAAGACTTCTTCCGCCGGGCCTTCCAAAAAGACCTCGCCCTGGCCGTCCCAGTCCACTTTTAGAGTGCCTCCGGGCAGGGTTATGTCAACCGTTTTTTCGCTGTGTCCGCAAAGCATGGCCGCCACGGCGATGCCGCAGGCGCCGGTGCCGCAGGCCAGTGTCTCGCCCGAACCCCTCTCCCAGACCCGCGCCGTCAGGTGGGCCGGACCGTCCACGTTCACGATCTCAAAGTTGACCCGGTTGGGGAAGATCGAGTGGTGCTCCACCTTGGGTCCAACGGTGTGCAACGGGAACTCGGCCACCGGCGTGTCCATGAATGTGACAGCATGGGGATTGCCCATGGAAACGAAAGTGAGCGGAAGGTCATATTCGTCCATCTGGAACGGATAGTTCAAAACCGGTCCCGGCCCGTATTCCCCGGCCGGTTCCAGCTTCACCGGAACGTCGTTGGGGTTAAATATCGGAGTTCCCATGGACACCCTGGCTCCGTTGATCCGGCCGTTCTCAGTGATTGGGACTACGTGCCGGATGCCGGCAAGAGTTTCAACGCTGACCGAGGCAGCCGAGGCTGAAACGATGCCGCGGTCGATGGCATATTTTGCGAAGCAACGGATGCCGTTTCCGCACATCTCGGCTTCGGACCCGTCAGCGTTGAACATGCTCATCTTGAGGTCGGCTACGTCGGAGTCCTTGATCAATATCAGGCCGTCGCCGCCCACACCAAAATGGCGGTCGCTCATCCGGCGGGCCAATTCGGGCCAGTCACGGCTTTCCGACCGGGCATCAACGTACACATAGTCGTTGCCGGCGCCGTGCATCTTGGTGAATTTCATGTCTGGACTCCTAGTGGGACGGGAGGCTCATTGTACCACAGGGCCGGTGTCTGACAGGTGCGCCAGAAGGAAGTCTCCGGCCTTCCTGACGAGGCCCGGATCGGCGGCGTCCAGCCACGTTATCCGGCGGTCTCCAGGCTTGAACCAGGTGAATTGACGCCGCGCCAGGCGGTGGGTCTGGGTCTTCGTGCGGGAGACAGCCTCGTCCAGTGACAACTCGCCCATCAGATGCTGGCCCAGTTCCCGGTAGCCGGGGCTGTTCAGGGCGCCCTGGCCCATGGGGTATCCAGCCTGGACCAAGCGTTCTACCTCAGCCAGAAAACCGGCCTCCATCATGGCGTCCACCCGGTCGTCGATGCGCCGGTAGAGAGCTTTGCGTTCCATGGTCAGCCCGATCACCAAGTTTCTCACGGGCCTGTGGGCAGGGCTCGCCAACTCGGATGGCTTCGAGCCGGTGGCGTGGTAGATCTCCAGGGCGCGCACCACCCGCCTGACATTGCGGGGGTCCAGGGCGTCGGCCCGGTCCGGGTCGACCTGCCTCAGCCGGTCGTGGATGGCCTGGGCCCCACCTTCTTCCGATGCTTCTCGCTCCAGGGCCGCCCTGAATTCCGGGTCTGGTGGCACCTGAGGCACTGACTGCCCCTCCAACAGCGCCCAAACGTACTGACCTGTCCCACCGGCCACGATGGGAATCAGCCCTCTGGCGCCGATGTCCGCCGACGCCTGCTTCGCCAAGGGCAGGAAAGCGCCCAGTCCAAAAGATTCCGACGGCTCAAGCAGGTCCAGCAAGTGGTGTCGTGAGAGGGCACGCTCTTCCGGGGTGGGCTTGGCCGTGCCGATGTCCATGCCCCGGTAGACCTGGCGGCTGTCGGCGTTAACAACCTCTCCGCCGAAACGCCGGCATAGCTCAACGGCAAGTTGGGTTTTGCCCACGGCGGTGGGACCGACGATAGCGATCAGTGGTGTAGAGTTCGGAGTCTTGGTATCCACGATATAAATTCTACGCGCCGAACTCGGCCGGGTAACTAACCCTTGGCGGCGGCGACGGCGGCGGCCACCTGGAGGAACGAGTCGGCCTCCAGCGCCGCCCCGCCCACCAATCCGCCGTGGATGCAGTCTTGGGCGGCGTAGTCGCCGGCGTTGCCGGCGTTCATGCTGCCACCGTACAGCAGGGAGATGTCGCCGGCGGCGGCAGAAAAAATGCCGCGCAAGGTTTCCAGGATCACTCCTCCCATGATCTCGGCGGCGGTCTCCGGGGTGGCGGACTGGCCGGTGCCGATGGCCCAGATAGGCTCGTAGGCAACGATCAGACCTGAGGCGTCGCTGACTCCCTCAAGCCCGGCGCGGACCTGGCCGCTGATAACGTCCGAGGCCTGACCTTTCTCTCTCTGCTCCAGGGACTCTCCGACGCACAAGATGGGCTTAAGTCCGGCCGCTTGGGCCGCTTTTATCTTGTTATTGACCGATTCGTCGGTCTCGCCGAACATCTGGCGGCGTTCGGAGTGGCCCAGTATCACGTAATCGCAAAGGCCTTTGAGCATACCCGGCGAGACTTCCCCGGTGAAGGCCCCGGATTCTTGGAAATGCATGTTCTGGGCGCCCACTTTAACCGCCGAACCCTTGACGGCGTCACTGACCGCCGCCAGAGAGACGAAGGGAGGGCAGAGCACGAGTTCCACGCCGGGGACAGCCCCGGAGCCGTCCCGCACGGCAGCGGCCAGGGCGGCGGCCTCCGAGACGGTGGTGTTCATCTTCCAGTTTCCGGCGACGACCAGATCTGGCATGGGGTCTATCTCCAGTTAGCGAGTTGGGGACGGGCGCGCTTCGTCGATTGCCAGTTTCACGAAAACCCGGCGAGCGAGCCGCCTAGGGTCCGAACTTGGTCATCTTGCCGGCGTGGGAGAGGCCCAGCACCATCACACTGGTGGCCGGGATGCTCCCGATGGCCCCCAGAGCGCAGGCCTTCTCGTCGAAGGTGGGGACTCCCTGGCCCTTGGTCAGCTTGGAGTGAAGCAGGAAGGGCACCTGGTGCCAGCTATGGGCGGCCATTATGGCTGGGGTGGCGTGGTCGCCGGCGATCATCAAGACATCAGGCTCTAGTGCGAGTATCTCTGGGATGAACGGGTCCAACTCCTCCAGACACTTGACCTTGGCGTCGAAGTCGCCGTCCTCACCAGCGGCGTCGGCCGGCTTGTAGTGGATGAAGAAGAAATCGTGCTTGTCCCAATTGGACCGCAGAGTGTCCACCTCGTCGGCGAAGGTGCGGCCCGTGGGGATGACGTTCATACCGGCCACCGTGGCCAGGCCCCGGTACATGGGGTAGGCGGCGATGGCGGCCGGGTCCAGCCGGTATACCTCGCCCATGGGAGGAAGCGCCGGCATCTTGGCGAAACCCCGCAGCAGCAGCATGTTGGCCCGTTCTTCCTCGGACATCAACTGGGCTGCCTGCTTCACAAACTCGTTGACCACGTCCGCCGTCTTCTGGGCCTCGGGCTTCAGCGGCTTCACCGCCAGGGCCTTGGCGCCTGTAACTTGTGGGTCGGTCTCAGTCACGTCCGCGGACAGGCCTTCGCCCCGCAGCCGCAGCACGAAGCGGTAGTCCTGGACGGAGAATACATCCAACTGCACTCCGGGGATCTCGATGCGGTCCAGCCGTTGGCAGATGGGGGCGCTGAGCTCGGTGGGGATCCGGCCGGCCCGGCGGTCGGTGAGAAGGCCATCGCCATCAACGGTGCAGAAGTTGCCCCTGGCGGCCACGTCTCCAGGCGCCAGGTCCACCTCGATACCCAAGGCTTCCAGGGCCCCGCGGCCGATCTGGTGCTTCAACGGGTCGTAGCCGAATAGGGCCAGGTGGCCGGGGCCGCTGCCGGGGGCCACGCCGGGCAACACCGGAGTGGTCAACCCGCAGGCGCTCACCTGGGCCAGAGCGTCCAGGTTGGGGATGTGGGCGGTTTCCAGTTCCGACTTGCCGGTGTCCGGGTGGGCCAGGCCACCCAAACCGTCAACCACCAACAACACGATCTTGGACGGTGTGTTGGTATAGCAGTCTCTTAATTCTTCAACATCGATCATCTTTTAATTCCTCGCCCGCTGGGCAAGATCGGCAAGGCTTAATCCCTCTCCCCACAGCTTACCACCCATGGCCTTTTGGCCCTATCCCGGTTAGGCGTCCGGGAGTGCCGCGATGCCGGGCAGCTCCTTCCCTTCCAGGAACTCCAGAGAGGCCCCTCCGCCGGTGGAAACGTGGGTCATCTTGTCCATCAGGCCCAGTTCCTCCACCGCTTCGGCAGTAGAGCCTCCGCCCACAACAGTCGTGACGCCGCTGAGCCCGGCGATGGCCTCGGCCACGGTGCGGGTGCCCTGACTGAACTTGGGCATCTCGAATACGCCCATGGGGCCATTCCAGATGATGGTCTTGCACTTGCTCAGCGCCTCGGCGAAGTCCTGGGCCGAGGACGGAGCTATGTCCATGATGTACCAGCCGTCGGGAACGTCGCCGACGTTCACCACATCGGTATCACCGGGGTCGGCGGCGAACTCGTTGGCGATCACCACGTCGTCAGGCAGATGCACCTTTATGTTGGCCGCTTCGGCCCGGTCCATGATCTGGCGGGCGAAGTCCAGGCGGTCCTCTTCAACCTTGGACGCCCCTGTTAGAAATCCCAGGGCGTTCAGGAAGGTTACGCACATGCCCCCGCCGATGAACAGGTGGTCCAGCTTCCCCAACAGATTGTCCAGAAGCAGTATCTTGTCGCTGACCTTGGCCCCGCCCAACAGCGCCGCCAAGGGTTTCTCCGGCGACTCCAATGCCCGGCCCATGGCCTCCACCTCTTTCTGGAGCAAGAGTCCCATGGCCGAGGGCAGGAACTTGGTGATGCCTTCGGTGGACGCGTGGGATCGGTGGGCCACGGCGAAGGCGTCCATCACGAAGCAGTCCACCGTATCGGCCAGTTCACAGGCGAAGACACCGTCGTTCTGCTCCTCGCCGGGGTGGAACCTCAAGTTTTCCAACAGGATGATGTCTCCGGGGGACATCTGGGACACCGCGCCGGCAACGGCCGGGCCGATGACCTCGGGCAGGCTCTTTACCGGGCGTTCCAGGAGCATCGACAGCCGGTCGCCAACCGGGGCCAGGCGCAGTCCTTCGACCACTTCGCCGCCGGGCCGGCCCAGGTGGGAGCAGAGGATGATCTTGCTGCCCTGGTCCACTAGGTATTGGATGGTCGGCAGGGTGGCCCTCAGGCGTTGGTCATAGAGGGAGATGCCCTCGGTCCCTTGGTCGATGGGCACGTTGAAGTCCACCCGCACCAGTACCC
>JADFNR010000096.1 GCA_022563275.1 Chloroflexota bacterium
TCGTCAGGTGGCGACGCACTCGTTGTCGAATTCCATCTTTGGATTGCACCACATAAATCGGAACTTCGTCCAAATCACACAGGGCGTAAACCCCAATTTGACTGGGCACATTTTTTACTTGCTCGGCGCGATACTTTATCGGACCCAAAATCAAGCTGTCATGACAGACGTAGTGTTTTGGATTTGGTTGGTGGAAATATAATTAGCCAGACGGTTGGCCTGAGGCACTAGGCAGTGGCGCGCCAGCCAAGTGACGGCAGGGACACATACACCGTCTCCGAAAGCGAACTTCGCTTGGCTCTCGGTAGCGGATCGGAATTTGAAAAATGGGACCCCTTGCAAGCGAGCGTATTCGCGGGCAGTCATCCATCTTACTCGCACATCGCCCAATCCAGCTTCCACAAGGGCCTGCTTGCTTGACCCTCCGCCGTTGGTTCTGAGACAACCGCTGATGTCGTCCGATCGGATTTCCCATGTGGCATTTCCCCGACGGGTTCTCCGGTAAGCGGTTGAGAATCGGATGTGAGGGGAGCAGCGCAACTGATCAAGTCGCTTTGCTTGAATTGGACTAAGAGAGGCAACGAAATCTTTAAGCCTTTTCTCATCCCACCAACTTTGATCCAATTGGTCTAATCTTTCTACCACCATATCGAGGGTCGCCTGCCGCACAGTCGGCGTTGGCAATGGAAAGTACTGCCAATCTAGATCTGGGTGATTTCGAATGAAGTTTCTGACAAAAGCCGGATGGGCGAAATCCGGAGGGGAAATCGTCTCTTCAGATCGAGTCTCAACGCTACCTACGATGAAGACGCGCTGTCGGCTTTGCGGAACGAACCACTTCGCATCGAGCAATAGCAAATCGCAATGATAGCCCAATTTATTGAGCTCGTGGACTGCCCTGTATAAATCCCGGCCTCCAGACGAAGTGACGAAGCCCGTAACATTTTCAAGCATGACCACTGAGGGTCTGTATTCCCGCATCTCTTTTAGGACACGTAGGAACTCAAGTAATACACTGGACGCGGATCCGGCCAAACCGGCCCGGTTTCCCGCGAGCGAGAGATCTGTGCAAGGAAATGAAGCTGTGGCGATATCGATTTCCGGGATATCACTTCCGGTAAGTCCACGGATGTCGGAGCAGTTGAAATCCGAGGAGTCGAAATTTTCGGCGTATATTTCCAGCTTTTTTTTGTTGATGTCAGTGGAAAATACGATGCGGCAACCTTCTTGTTCGAGAGCCATTCGAACAAGACCTATACCGGCAAAAAACTCTGCAACTCGCGGCCGCCGGATTTCTAGCAAGTCGGATTACCTCAACATTGGCCTAGGTCTCTTGGAAAAGCTGCACGGACTTGAAGCCAAGCATATTGGAGTTGGTTAACTTCGGTCAACGGCTAGATTTCATGAATCTGTCGATTTATTACTCGGAAATGATTCGGCCAATGCTCACCTTGTCAATACGTTGAGCAAGAAACTCGCACCTGTCAGCTAAACAAACACCCCCGCATCCCCTTCATGGCTTCCGGAATGCTTTCACGGTCGTTGAAGATGGCTGACCCGGCCACCAGGATGGTCGCGCCGGCCTTCACTGAGTCTTGGGCGGTCCAGTCGGCCTTTATACCGCCGTCCACCTCGATCTGGGCGCTGTACTTCTCCTGGTCGATGATGGCCTTGAGCCGCCGAATCTTGTCCAGGCTCTGGGGAATGAACGACTGGCCGGACGCGCCGGGGTTCACCGACATCACCATCACCATGTCCAGCAGGGGCAGAACATCCTCCACGGCGCTTATCGGGGTGCCGGGATTGATGGCCACGCCAACCTGGTTGCCCTTGTCCTTGATGCGGGAGACGGTCCGGTGCAGGTGTCCGCAGGCCTCGGCGTGGACCAGGATCTGGTCGGATTCCACCTTGGCGAAGGTGGACAGCAGGTTCTCGGGTTCTTGAATCATCAGGTGGATGTTTAGAGGCACGTCGGTGTTGGCCCGTATGGCATCGACCACTACTTCTCCAAATGAAATGGCGGGCACGAACACGCCGTCCATCACGTCCACGTGTATCAGGTCGGCCCCGGCGTCGGTGACCGCCCTGACCTGACGGCCCAGGTCGGCGAAGTCGGCGGACAACACCGACGGAGCGATTAGCACCCTGGCCTCAGAAACCATCTGCGGCAGCCTCCAATATCTTCTTCGCTTCTTCCAAGGCAGCAGCCACCCGGCCCGGCGCGGTGCCGCCGGGATTGTCCCGGGCGGCGGCGGACGACTGGGCGGTGATGTCGAAAACGTCCTGCTGGAAGAGGTCTGACAACTTTTTATACTCCGCCAACGGCAGGTCCCGCAGGCTGAGATTCCCTTCGTCGCAACGTTGGGAAAGCTCGCGCATGATGCCGTGGGCCTCGCGGAACGGCATGCCCTTCCCCACCAGGTAGTCGGCCAGGTCGGTGGCCAGCATCTGGCTATCGCCGGCCAGGTTGGAGACCCGCTCCTCGTTCAATTTCATGCCGGGCAGCATGGCCTTGAAGACATCCAAGGTCGTCTTGAGGGTGTCCGCGGCATCGAAGAAGCCCTCCTTGTCCTCCTGAAGGTCCCGGTTATACGTCAGGGGCAGGCCCTTCAGTGTGGTCAGCAGCCCCATCAGGCTGCCGTAGACCCGCCCCGTCTTGCCCCGCGCCAGTTCGGCGAAGTCGGGGTTCCTCTTCTGGGGCATGATGCTGCTGCCGGTGGTGAATTCGTCCGCCAGCCGGATGAACCCGAACTCGGCGCTAGACCAGAGGACCAGTTCCTCGGACATCCTGGAGAAATGCATCATGCAGACCGAGGCCGCGGCCAGGAACTCCACCACGAAGTCCCGGTCGGACACGGCGTCCATGCTGTTGGCGCTGATGCGGCTGAAGCCCAGTTCGGCGGCCAGGAACTCCCGGTCGGTCTGGTAGGGCACCCCGGCCAGGGCCCCGCTGCCCAGGGGCATCACGTCGGTGCGGCGGTGACAGTCCTGGAACCGGCCGATGTCCCGTTGGAACATCTCGAAGTAGGCCAGCATGTGGTGGGCGAAGAGCACCGGCTGTGCCCGTTGCAGATGGGTGTAGCCGGGCATCACCACGCTCTGGTATTTGCTGGCCAGCTCAAGCAGCGCGTGCTGGACGCTCCGCAGTCCCATGACCAGATCGACGATTGTCTCTTTGGTGTACAGGCGCAGGTCCAGGGCCACCTGGTCGTTCCGGGACCGGGCCGTGTGCAGCCTTCCCGCCGCCGCGCCGATGAGTTGGTGCAGGCGGCTTTCGATGTTCATGTGCAGGTCTTCCAGGGCCGGGTCCCACGGGAATTTTTCTTCCCTTATCTCCCTTTCGATCGTCTCCAGGCCCTGGATGATCTGGGTGGCGTCCTCTTGGGAGATGATGTCCTGCTTGGCCAGCATCTTGGCGTGTGCCACCGACCCGGCGATGTCCTGCTTATACAGGCGCCGGTCATAATCGATGGAAACGGTGTATCTGCTGAAATCAGCCATGCTATAGAGACTATAAACCCACGCGGGGCGGGGCTCAAGGAATAGCCAACACCGCCCTATGCTAAAATTTTCCAGCATGAGCACAATCTAATGGCGCCGGTCTATGATCATGACCGCCGTGGACCCGGAGAAGTGTAAGGGCGTGCCGCCGATACCCGCCCGGCGTTGTAAAGTCACAGGCGCCCCCGTATCGCCGCCCTGACCCGGGCGAATGTGCTGATGAGACTGTCATTAAGCCTGCGGATGTCGATCAAATATTTCACAGAAGGAGAGACGAGAGCATGGAAGTGGAGAACAAGCTGAAAGAGATGGGACTGGCAATGCCTGCCGCCGGGTCGCCGCCACCGGGCCGCGCGGGGGCGGTTAGAGTTGGCGACATCCTGTTCGTGGGCGGGCACACGGCTGGGCCGGAGCACAAAGGGAAGCTGGGAGCGGATATTACGGTGGAGCTGGCCTATGAGGCGGCAAAACAAGCCTGCCTCGCCTGTTTGGCCGACGTGAAAGCCGCCATTGGCGACTTGGACAAAGTGAAACGGGTGGCCAAATTGCTGTGCATGGTCAACTGCACCCCTGATTTCGGCCAGCAACCCCTGGTTGCCAATGGTGCAACCGACCTGCTTAGCCAGCTTTACGGCGACGCGGGAGCACATGCCAGGTCCGCCGTCGGAATGGCCTCGCTTCCCAACGGCGCATGCATCGAGATTGAGATGATCCTGGAGATTGAGGGCTAAGCCAGATTCCTGACCCCTAAAGCCTCCGCAGCTTGGGAGCCAAAACGGCCAGTAATAGCACTAGGACGATACCCATGGTCCCAACAATATATCCTGCTTTGGGTGCGGTCCAAAGGCCGGCCATGGCTCCGGAGGATAAGCTGCCCAAGGCGAAGGCATAGATCGCCAGGGAACGCAGGCTCATGACCCGTCCCCGGTATTCGGCCTGGGAGTTTCCCAGCAGCGCCGAAAGGAGGAAGACTTGAGTCGAGGCGAAGCCTGCCCCGGTTACCATGAGGATCGCCATGGACAGGTAAAATGAATGAGTGGCGGAAAAGACCAAGATGCTGGCGTGCCACACCACCACCGACCCGATCATTAATTTTCCGACATGCCGTAGGTTCCTGAACATCGCCCAGCCAAGGGATGCGGCAACCGCTCCGATACCAAATGCGAACAGCAACCAACCCAACCCGACCGAGTCAGTACCAAGTACGTCCCGGGCGAATATGGGCATCAGGGTCGTATGAAAGGTCCACCCGGATGACTCGATGACCAGGGCCAATACCAACGTTCCCCAAAGTACCTGCTGCCCCTTGACGTATCTCAATCCCGCGATCACGTCGCGGATCACGGACCCTGGCTCCCGGTCTTTACTGTTTGGGTCGCTAACTCCTGACTTCCGGATGTAGAGAGCGACCCAGCCGCTCACAAAATACAGGGCTGCGATGGCGGTGAAGGCGCCTTTGGGCCCAAAGCTATTGAACAGGAGCCCGCCCACCAAAGGCCCGATCAACATGGCGATGTTTCGGCCCAGGTTGTTGAACGCGGCGCCGTTGGCGATTCGGTCGTGAGGCAGGGTGTCGGCGACCAAAGCCTGAGCGGCCGGCATCTGAAACACCCGCACCATCCCGGCGATCACCGCGATCGTGAAGATGTGCCACATCTCCAATAGGCCACTCAGGATCAACACGAGCATCACCACGGCGAAGGCGGCCATCAGGAATTCCACGGTGGCCAGGATCTTGTGACGGGGGACCCGGTCGGCAACCGCGCCGGCGAAAAGGGCCATGATGTTCAGCGACATCCGGGCCGCCGAGATCACCCCCACCAGGAAGGGCGAGTCGGTCAGGGTGAGGATAAACCACCCCAGGACCACCGCCTCCATCTGGGTGCCCATGGTCACCAACGTGGTGGAAGCCCAAACGAAAGAGAAATCACGATATCGAAATACGGAGAGGGGATAGCCTGTCCGGATCACGGTGGCGGTAAATTTCGACAAGCGACTCCGTCCGGTTGTATCAGATCAACGAAAAACTTGCCGCAAAGGGCCGGTGGGGGGCGGATGATGGACGAACGCTAACACCTGCCTACGGTGCGGTCAAACGGCCGGCCATAGCTCGGCACCGGGCGCGGCGGGAATTCTGGAGCGGTCAAGAGTCCGCTGCTCGCGGCCTGATTCACTCCACCAGCCAGATGCTCTCAGGTGTCCAAAGGCCAGTGCCCACCTCATTGTTACCATCGCCGGCCGGTATGCGGAGAGTGGGAGTTGGGGCCCCGACCGGTTACCCGGAACCGCCGCCGGTGGGTCCATTTCGCAAGGTGCTCAAGGAAAGACCTCCGCCGCCTATGCTAAAATTTCCCGGCACGGACAGCCTTAACCCCCTGAAACCCGCCCGGGAGTTGCTGATATGACCAGTTTGAATAACGAAAGATGCGAGGCCTGCCGCCGCGACTCGCCCAGCGTCTCCGAAGCAGAGATAGCCGAACTGAAGCCGGAGGTCCCGGATTGGGAGCTGACCCAAGAGAACGGCATCCCCAAGTTGGACCGGGCTTTCAAGTTCAAGGATTTCCAGCAAGCCCTGGACTTCACCAACCAGTTGGGCGAGTTGGCCGAAGACCAAGGACACCACCCCCGCTTGATCACCGAATGGGGCCGAGTTCAGGTGACCTGGTGGACCCACAAGATACGGAACCTCCACCGCAATGACTTCGTCATGGCGGCCAAGTCGGACCAAGTATTCCTGAATTATGAGAACGCCAGGCAGGCCTGATCATGCGAGTTACCTACCGGCTCGCCTCCAATAACCTGGCTTCGGTGGCTGCCGAGGCCGCCTGGGCCGAGAACATGGGATACGACTCTGTATCCAGCAACGAGACGGCCCACGACTCGTTCCTGCCGCTGGCCCTGGCCGCGACCTCGACCAACCGGGTTACACTGGAGACACGGGTGGCCATCGCATTTCCCCGTTCCCCAATGGTCACCGCCTACCTGGCCCGGGACCTGCAGGACCTGTCCAAGGGACGCTTCCGGCTGGGGCTGGGCACCCAGGTCAAGGGACATATCGAGCGCCGCTTCTCCACCAACTGGGAGGCGCCGGGCCCGCGGTTAAGGGAGTACGTTCAATCCCTGCGGGCCATCTGGCACAGTTGGCAGACCGGTGAAAAGCTGGACTACCACGGCAAAAGCTACAATTTTTCGCTGATGACTCCCTTCTTCACCCCCGGCCCCAGCGAATACCCCGAGCCAGAGGTGTTCACCGCCGCTGTGAACTCTTACAACTGCCAGGTTGCAGGAGAGGTGTCCGACGGGTTGATGCTCCACAGCCTGACCTCGCCCGAGTACGTGCGGCAGGTGGTTCGTCCAGCCGTGGATAAGGGGGCCCAGAAGGCCGGCCGGGACAGCAACGCATTGAAGATCACCGGAGGCGGCTTCATCATCACGGGACCGGACCGTTCCAGCATCCTCGCGATGCAGGCCGACGTGCGCCGGCGCATCGCTTTCTACGCCTCGACCAGGTCATATTTCCCTGTTCTGGAGGCCCATGGTTTCCAGGAGGTCGGCCAACAACTCCACGAGATGTCCTTGAAGGGCGAGTGGGCCGAGATGGGAGAGTTGGTCAGCGACGAGATGCTGGATGCCTTCTGCGTATCCGGCGAATACGACGAGATTGCCGACAAGTTCGTGGAGCGTTACGGAGGCCTGTTGGACGAGGTGAGTTTCACCGTCTACAGCCAGGACCCGCCCGAAGAAGCCCAGTTGCGGAAGATGGTCCGCCGGCTCCAGGAGTTGAGCTAGGCGTCGTAGCCGCAGTTAGGATCAGAGGTGAATCGTCATGCCAAACACTAGGACGGCACATCTTGTGGGCAGCATACCCTTGCCCGATGCGGAAACTGTTTTCCGCACGGTCTCTCAAGCGCTGGGGTCCTCTATCCGGCGCATACCCGACGGTGAGACGGGCGACCGGATCCGTTGGATCTGGTTTCAACGGGCCATGCTGGAAAGCCACCCCGACATGGAAATTGACACCGGCGTTGAGCCATTCCGTGTCTTCCAGTGGGACGGCAAAATGATCCGGGAAACGCCATGGATCAAGTTCAAGGATAACGTCGATCCATCAGCCGTTTCTTTCCCCACCGGATACCGGGACGCGGCTGTGGAGTCGTACCAGGTCTACGCCCGGCTGCGCGACGAAGGCGTGATCGGCCCGAATGTCCGGTTTCAGGTCAGCATCCCCACCCCCATGGCCACGGCCTACATGTACATCAGCCCTGACGCCCGGGAAGCCTACATACCGGCCTACGAACGGTCTTTGGTGGAGGCGGTGTCGGGGATATTGGATGCCATCCCCCATGACCGGCTGGCGATCCAATGGGATGTCTGCCAGGAGGTGTTGCTGTTCGAAGACTACTTCCAAGGCCGGCCCACCGACTACAAACAGCAGGTATTCGAGGAACTGGCCCGAATGGGAGGCCTTATTCCCGAGAGCGTGGAGCTTGGCTACCATTTGTGCTACGGATCACCCGCCGACGAGCATCTGGTGATGCCCAAGGACATGGGAATACTGGTGGAGATCGCCAACGGATTCGCATCCCGGTTGTCCCGCCGCTTGGATTTCCTCCATCTGCCGGTGCCCAAAGACCGCACCGATGCCGGCTATTTCGAGCCCCTGCGGTCCCTGACGGTCGCGGCTAACACCGAAGTGTTGTTGGGGCTGATCCACTACGACGACGCCCAAGGCGATGCGGCGCGGATCGCCACCGCCAGCGATTATCTAACGTCATTCGGCGTGGCCACCGAGTGCGGTTGGGGTAGGACCGATCCCGCACGCGTCGCCGGCCTGCTGGAGAGCCATGTCCGGGCGGCCAGGATTAGGTATTGATTTATCCGTTACCGCAGTGGCTCCACTTGGAACACGTTCAGAGGGTGTTGTGAAGTGGCAAGATGCGGGGCGCCGCAGGTGTGGCCCCCGTCCCAGAGATGAGGGGCACTAGGGTTTCCGAGAATGCACCCAGTAATGCCTCCGACTCCCAGACATCGACTATGAAAAGTCCCTTCTCCATGGAAGCGACCAGGTGGCTGATTCGGCCTTCCGGCGACCCGAGTCCGGCAGAATCTAGACCACTGAGGGTTTGGGCGTATTGCTCTTGGCTAAAATCCGGGAGCTCAAATATTGCGACAATGGCCATGGCGTGCACCTTCCTTTGCTGTTCTGGATTGGGAGACATATTACCATAGGCCCCATCGTGGGCGAAGCGACATCGGCGTGGCCACAGAGTGCGGTTAGGGTAGGACCGATCCCGCACGCGTCGCCGGCCTGCTGGAGAGCCATGCCCGGGCGGCCCGGATACGGTGAGCGGAGGTGGTTGTCCGGAGCGTCTTTCGTTGGCCCAAAAAGGCCGGCGCCGGGCCAAAATCACGATGCGACGGGTCGGCTATTGAAATTTGGGAAGGACTTTGGAGCCGAAAAGGTCCAAGGCCCGCATGACCTCGTCGTGGGTGGTGTCGCCCGCTTGAATCATGATTAAGAGTTGGTCCACCCCCAGCTTCGCCCACCGTTCCACGCCGCGGCAGACCGAGTCAACGTCGCCGCCAATCACTAAGCCGTCCTGAATCAGTTCGTCGTTGGTCCTTCGGAGGACGGCTTCCCGGACCCCTGGCCGCCTTCCGGCCGTCTGCTGACCTTCGTAGTACTCGCCTGTGTGACCGCTGAAGCGGACCCGCTGCAACTCAGAATCGTTGTCGCCTGCATACCACCGGGCCGCCGCGCAGGCTCTGTCGCGGCCCACGGTGTAATCCGCATCGATGCTGCCGATGGTGAAAGTCGCAACCTGATGATTGGCATAACCACCCACCGGGGAACATTGGGCCTCGGCCTCCCGGTAGGCCCTGATGGATGGCTCGATCTCGTCCGGCTCCGTCCCGTTGAAACCAAGAATCCCCAGTCCTTTTCGCGCCGCCTCGGCATAGGTGGCGGGCTGACTCCCGGCGACCCAAAGCGGCGGGTGCGGTTTTTGGACCGGTTTGGGGACCAGGTGGCGTTGGGGCAGGTCTGGGTACCACTTGCCCTGCCAACCAGGGAAAGGGTCGTTAAGGAACATGGAACAGATTATTTCCAAGGACTCTTCCCACATCTCCTTGGACTGGTCCGAGGTAACTCCGAAGGCTTCGATGTGGTAGGGCGACGCACCTCTGCCGGTGCCGAACTCCACTCTTCCATCGGAGAGATGGTCAAGGGTGGAAACATATTCGACAACCCGGTAAGGATGGTTGCAGGGAAGGACCACCACCGCCAGCCCCAGCCTGATTGTGGATGTGCGCTGGGCAAGGGCCGCCAAGAACAGTTCCGGGGCCGAGCTATGGCCGATTTCCGGGTAGAAATGGTGCTCGGTCTGCCAGTAGCAATCGAAGCCCACTGATTCGGCGTGCACCGCTTGCGCCATTGCCTCTTTGTATAGCAAGACCTCCCCATTCTCCCGCCAAGGCTTTGGCATCTGCAGTTGGCTGAAATACCCGAATTTCATAAGTGGCACCTTGGGCGCATGGCTGCTGAAGTTAGAGGGGTCAGGGTAATTTTGACGGAGCCGCAAGCGTTCGCCGGACGAAGAAATCCGTCCGGCGATGGCGCTTTGAGGCTTATCCCCTTCTGGATTCTCACCCTAGAAACCAGTCATCTGGGGTTTCAAACGACACTAGGCATTGATTGCAGAGGGGTTTAGCTCGACTTGACGGGCTGGGCCTTGTAGGCTTCCTCGACGAACCCCGATTGCTGCGTCCAGCGAACGTTTTCGGCGTCGTTGACTAGACCCACGCTGGCGCCCTGCGAGCTTTGGAGGCCGAGGGGGTGATAGACCAATTCGATCAAGTTGCCGTCTGGGTCGTTGAGGTAGGTGTAATGCTCGTTTGTATCCTCGCGGCGGCCTTGGCCGGGGTCATCCCCGCCCGTGCTGGGCCCGAACGCTCCGCCCGCCGATCGGGAATACTTCACGCCAACCGAATCTAGATGAGAGAGCATTTCGTCCCAGTTTCCCACCTCTATGGCGAAGTGGACTCGGGGTACATCAATCACTTCCGGCGTGTCGCTGGTGTGAATCTCCCCGGTGCCAATCCGCAGTTGAAGTTGTCTTTCGTTGAGCTTAGGGCCCCGGTCCAGAAATTGGGCGCCGAGGACGGTCTCGTACCATTCCCGGGTCCGCTGCCGGTCGGTGATCTGGATATTGATGTGATGAATCATAGTTATCTTGGACATCGGAACCTCCATGCTTTTTGGTATCGTTCACAGAGCGATCGTGGCCATTATCCGATATGTTTAGGCCTCTGGCAACCGAAGTCCGAGATTCGGCATACACCCTAGCGTCCCGAATTCAGAATCCCGCAAGAACCCACGCAGCCATGCTGTGGGGCGGGGTTGGTTGAGAAAGGGACAGCGGCTCATTGAAAACAACCAAATGCGGCTGCATCATTGCGATGGCCCAATGGCTGCAAACACTTGGCTATTCGATGATTGATTGCTGGACGGGTCAATGGTGGACTTGGCGGCGGCTCCCGGCCCCTTCAAGCGGGGTAATGAAACCGGACTGACCTACGACCTCAAGATGGCGGCCTGGGAGTGGCTTTACCGTGAGGCGGGCTGCCGGGTCATCGGGTTGGAGGTCAAGTTGGAAGGGCCTGGCGGCCGCATCGTGGACCTGGCGGCGGTAGGGCCCGAGAACACTTTCTACATCGTCGAGGTCAAGTCCAGCAGATCTGACTTCTCCCGTGACGACCACACCGCCGGCGACTTCACGGAGCTTAAGGGACGGGGCCGCACGGTCACGGGCCGCACCGGCCTGGCCAAGGAGACCCTGCGCCAGGCCATGGACTACGCCAAGGAGACCAATCCAGAGGCTTGGCGGGAGGTCCCGGCGCTCAAGCAGGCTGTGGCCGACTACCGCCGGGTGTCCGGCAAAGAAGTGGCCTACCGCAACCGAGTCGCTTCATTCAGTACCAAATTTCACGATCCAAAGTTCCTGGGGATCGCCGATTTCCACTACTTGATCGCCCCCAAGGGTGTGGTCGCCCGCGCCAGCCTGCCGCCCCAGTGGGGCTTGTTGGACGAAACATCGGCGGTCTCTCTTCCCGCACCCCGCAAAGTGGTCCGGAAGAACACGGGCATCGTCTCCAACTTCCTGCGGGCCATCGCCCGCAGCAACACCACATCTATGATGCGCTCCCAGGGGATGGCTTTTTCCAGGGTTGAAACGGGGTTTACACGTTAAAGTGGTTCGACGACACCACGATGACCGCACGAAGGGGACATCCGGTTCCAATGAAGGCACCGAGGGTAATGGCTTGCCTGAGTGTGGCCTTATGAATCGAAGACGCACGTTCTTTCACGTTTCTCACCGTCTGGAGTGTGCATTATTGCAGACTCCACGTATTGACTACCCCGTCCTCGCCTCCAACCCAAACCTGTAGGGCAATCACCACCTCATCTCCTGCTTCGTCGGTGGCTGAGACGGTGTAAACGTCTTTCACCGAGACCAAGGCCGTGGGCCAGGTATATCTCTCGTCGCCAAATGACCCGGCGCCAAAGGAAACCAAAAGGTCGCTATAGTAGTTCCCCCTGGTGATGGCCGCAGTGGTGGAATATTTGAGAGTTTTTGACTGCCCGGAGTTCAACTCCACCGCTGGATCGGGTTCCCAGGTGATCCGTTCGCGGTTAACCTGCGTGATCATAAGCACTTCATCCGGTATATCTGTGATGTCACCTGAAGGACTGGTCGAAACGTAGGAAAAACCCACTGGTAGCCAATCCCTTAACTCCTCAATCGGCAGGTCTTGGGTACCGACGTTGTCTATCTTGATAGTAAAGTCGATGTCGAAGGTGTAGGTGTAGGGAATTGTACTGGTGTTTGTTGAAACCAATGTCGCCGAGTCCAAGCTTTTTGTCACCACCACGGCATCGCCCGTGCAGGGACCGGGGTTGGCGCCTATCTGCACGGGGGCTGTTTTCCCATTAGAGGTCGTATCTCCCCCTGGCGCTACCTGGGCCCGATTGCAGTAGTTTCCGTCGCTTGAGTCGGTCACGACGCCGAAGGTCAGGGTAACTATTTCCCCCGGTGCGATGGACGTGTTATCCGGCAATACCCACTCAATATCAATCCCGTCGGATTCGGGGCAGAGGTCCACACGGTCTTTGGGGGGGAAGTCCTGGGCTGCCGTATTCGGCAGTGTCAACTGGTTCGGGGCAGCGTTGCAATCGAAGGCGAACCCGATGGGCAATTCATCTTCGATCTTCTTCAGATCTAGGGCGGTATCGTCTCTGTTGACTATCATGATTGTGTAGGTGACAGGATCCCCGCCGTTGGGATTGGTGTCTGAAACCGTTTTGATCACCTGGAATTCCCGGTCTTCGAACTCAGAAAGCTGTGGAATAAGGACTAAACCCTTCAGAGGGTCGTCGCCAGGGGCTGGAGGCAACACCGGTTCTTGGACCACAGTGATGGTGATGCTCTCCCCGCAGGGGTCCACAGTTTCAGTTGACGTGGCGCCGCTCGGGTCGTTGGGGTCCACATTAGCCGCCAGCCAGTTGGACCAACGGGCTTCGTCCGACAAAAGGTATGTGAGGTATTCCTGCACCGCCAGGCCGCAGTATTGCCGGTGCACGATGTTGGTCTTCACCCGGGCGTCGATGGCGGTGTTCTGGGCCAGGTTCAGAGACGACGTGATGAGGGGCACGGAGAAAAGCAGAAACCCCAAGGCGGTCAGGA
>JADFNR010000181.1 GCA_022563275.1 Chloroflexota bacterium
CTCGACGGAATTCGCCATAATTACTCCGGAAATTGCTCCGGTCGTAGAAGTGGGCGAAGGCAAGCACCTGGCAGGTCACGTAATGGCCACCCAAAAACCCTTGTCCGGGGAAAAAGCCGCAAAGCTCCTTCACCCGCAAGTACTTCGAGCTCTCGAAGAACAAAGCCGTGACCCGGCAGCTATTGCTACGGTGCCGTTGTTAGCCAATGACCATTCCATCGGCACACTATATGTAGCGGACCTAACCCAAGGCCGCCGTTTCACTGAGGATGAAGTCTCCCTGCTGACCGCCTTCGCCGACCAGGCTGCGCTAGCCCTGGAAAAGGCCCGGCTCTTGAACGAGGCTGAACGGGAAAAGGAACGAGCTGAGACGGAAAGGGAACGTGCAGACTCCCTCTATCGTGTCTCCAACCTCCTGGCAAGCGCCCATGACACAGATGAAATTCTGGATTTAATCGTAAATGAGGCGGCCAGGCTAGTTGGCGCACCGTGGGCGTTTATGGCCCTGTTGGAATCAGGCAAGTTGTCACCCCGTGCCGCTACACAATCAGCAGTTGCCTATCTCACGGAGATCGCCGAGTTCTTCCAAACACTCGACGTTGAAACCGGCACGTCGGCTATGGGCCATGTACTCGCCACCAAGGCGCCTCACTTATTCGATGACGTCCAAAAAGACGAGTTGTTTTACGCTACCGCACGGAAACTTGCCAAGAAATATGGGCAGCACGGCGGTGTGTTAGTTCCTGTGTTGGCCAACGACCTGCCCTTGGGCGTGCTCACGGTGTTGGACAATCGAGTCCGCCTCTTCACCGACGACGAGGTTTCCCTCCTCACCGCCTTTGCTGACCAGGCAGCCCTGGCCCTGGAGAAAGCCCGGCTCTTGAACGAAGCGGAGCGGGAGAAGGAACGCTCTGACGCTCTCTATCGGGTCTCGAACCTCCTGGCAGGTGCACACGACACAGATGAAGTGCTGGAACTTATCGTTAACGAGGCCACTCGCCTGGTGGGAG
Source organism: Chloroflexota bacterium (assembly GCA_022563275.1). The sequence continues at coordinate 1,011 of JADFNR010000181.1, forward strand.
CATATGGAGCAATGATTCGGTTGTTGGAGGGAGACGTCCTGGTGATGCGTGCCGCAACTGAATCCATGGCCGGTTTTGCTGCGGATGTTGCTGAAATTATGCCGCGCATTCCCGCGGGGCAAGGGAATCCGATGGGTCGTATAGTGGACAGCAAGCGACCAACAATCACAGAGGACATCTCGAAAGCGGAGGGGACGTCTTCGGATGTACGGCTCCTGATCCAAAAGTATGAGTTTCGCGGGGCGGTTGGAGTTCCCCTGCTGGCGAACGACCGGTCCATAGGCGTGCTAAATGTGTGGGACAAGCGCGTCCGCCGCTTTACAGACGACGAAGTTTCCCTTCTGTCCGCATTTGCAGACCAGGCGTCGTTGGCACTGGATAAAGCACGCCTCCTGAACGAAGCTGAGGCTCGAGAGCGGCAGGCCACCCAACTCTATGAGGTAACCACCCAACTGGCCTCGAACCACGACCTGAACAGCGTACTGGACTTGATTGCAGTAAATGCCGTCGAACTGCTGGGCTGCCAAGGCTCGGCGATCTTTGAGTACGATTCGGACCGGGGCGGTCTGGTGGCCGTCAAGACCTACAACTTCCTATCCGAGATGGTTGATTCCCTCTTCTTTGAACCTGGATTCGGCACACCGGGAATGGCTTTCGAACAGCGCAAACCCGTGTGGTCAAGGGACCGGTTTTCCGATCCGGCGATTGCTTCCTCCGGCAGGGACAGCGAAGCCTCCGCCCAAGAGGCGGGCGTCAGCGGCGCCGCGTCCGTCCCCATAATTATTCGGGGGCAGGCCTACGGCGTTCTAAACATATTATTCTTCGAACCTCACGATTTCACCGACGGGGAGATTCAACTCCTCCAAACGTTGGCCGACAGCGCCGCCGTGGCCATCGGCAACGCCAGTTTCATCGAAGAAACGCAACAGGCAAGAGTCGAGGCGGAAGAAGCCAACCGGACCAAGAGCCAGTTCCTGGCCAACATGAGTCACGAGCTTCGCACCCCTCTGAACGCCATCATCGGCTACAGCGAGATGCTCCAAGAAGAAGCTGGCGATTTAGAGAACAAGGAATTTGAGCAAGACCTGGAGCGCATCAACGGCGCGGGCAAACACCTGCTGGGCCTGATCAACGATGTCTTGGACATCTCCAAGATCGAGGCCGGCGCCATGGACATCTACCTGGAGACGTTCCCCGTTCTGCCCATGGTCAAAGACGTGGCGACCACCATGCAGACACTAATCGAGAAGAACTCCAACACCCTAGAGATAGATTGCCCGGACTCCATCGGTTCCATCCACGCCGACACGACCAAGATCAGGCAATGCCTGTTCAACCTGCTGAGTAACGCCTCCAAGTTCACCGATCAGGGGACCATCTCACTGACAATCAGCCGATACACCGAAGACGGTAAAGAGTGGATCAGTTTCGCCGTGGCTGACACTGGTATCGGCATGACTGAAGAACAGATGGGACGGCTATTTGAGGCGTTCGCCCAGGCCGAAGCTTCGACCAGGCGAAATTATGGCGGCACCGGATTGGGCTTGGCCATCACCCGCCATTTCTGCGAGATGATGGGCGGAGCAATTCTGGTGGAAAGCGAGTCCGGCAAGGGGTCTACGTTCATCATGAAGCTGCCGGCGGTCGTGGATGAATCACTGGGAGCGCCAGTTACTTAGCCGTGAGCCTCGTGCAGTTAGCAGCCACCCAGGAAAACATATGCTGTTAAAAAAAGCCCCCGGCTAATGGCCGGGGGCTTCTTAATCCAACTATTAACCGGGTCTGAATCTACCGGTCCATAACCTTCATGGTCCCGGTCTCGGGGTTGTACTGGAAGCGGGT
>JADFNR010000097.1 GCA_022563275.1 Chloroflexota bacterium
GTGGGGCGGCCGCCGAGCAAAAAGATCCGCCACCATGGGTGGGATAGACCCTCACGCTGTCCGGCAGTTTGAGCAGTTTTCCGTGGATGGTCTGGTGTAGCCACCGGGCCAGGAACGGAGCAACCCGGCTCCCCAGCAAGTCCACCCGTGCCGCGCCGCCCATAATCAACGCACCGCCGGTGAATATCGCTGTTGGCTCGCCTTGTTCTTCGACCAGGAATGAGATGTGCTCGGGCGTGTGCCCGGGGGTATGGAGGACTTTTAGCTTGAACTCCCCCAGGTCGAACTCGTCCCCATCTTGGAGGCGCACCGAAGGAAATAGAGTGCCTCCGGAAGCGCTGGCGCCCACCTGGCAACCGGTCTGGGAGGCCAATTCTCTGGCACCAGATATGAAGTCATTGTGAAGATGTGTTTCCATCGCATAGGTTATGCGTACGCCATGAGCGGACGCCACGGAAATGTACTGGTCGACGTCCCGCACCGGGTCAATCACGACGCACTGGCCCGACTGTTCTGAGCCGATCACATAGGAGCTGTTGGACAGGCCATCAACTTTTAAAGTCTCAATGAACATGGTATTTTCTCCAATAATCTTAGGGAGTATTCCACTGTCTTATACCTGCTTTATGGGCTCGTGGAGTAGCTTGCCCTATCTTCCCTATCGGCGTGCCCGGCTGGTTCGCACCTCCGCGCTTGCCCATGGTTTAGTCAAGGAAGCTGCTGGAGCCGCGAGCGCAAATGCTGGTCGTCCCCGCTCTCGCATTCCCAAACCCCCAGTACCCTCCAGGCAACTGTTCTCAGCCGGGTCAGAGCGATCGTATCTGAACAACGCCTTTTTGACTTTAAAGGTCGTCGCCGTAGGAAGTAGGGTGGTTTCTCTCGATCCAGGTGGGGGTGCCGTCTTCCACGTTGTACAAGCTCTCAGACGAGTATCCCATGGTGGCCGCTATCTCGCAGGCCAGCCCGGAGCGCATCCCACCCGCGCAGATGAACAGGAGTGTCTTATCTCGGGGGAGTTCATCTTTCCTATTCTCGAGGTCGTCAATGGGTATATGGATAGCGCCCTTGACATGCCCTGTCACCCACTCATCGTCGCGGCGCACGTCCACTATCACGGTGCCTTCCTTGTCCCGTTCGAGCATCTGCGCAGCTTCGTCCGATTTCACACGGTAATATGGTTCGTCTTGCCTGGTCACCGTCAAGCCCACACCGCATGCGCCTCTTTCTATCACCTCCGCACAGGTGATTCCAGCCGTAATCTCTACGCTGCCAGCCTGAGCAAAGGGGGACATAAACTCTTCCACCTTTTGCCTGTTCTCGGCGTCCAGGATCGCGACAAAGGTGTGACCTCCTCCCATTTGTCCATGAATGTTGATACCCATTTGGGAGGCGTTGGCCTCGGATATGTGCTGCAACAGCATGGGGCCCATTTTTGGGTCAGCAGCGGGGCACGTCTCCCCGGTATGCTCGTGTCGTACGAGAAATAGAACCATGATTCCTCCTAACTTCGCTCCCGCAAGAGGGGGTCTTTAACTAACGTTTCCGAATTCGCAGTGATGCTAACTGAAGCAGGGGCACCTCAGATGAGTGGTGTAAACGGGGATTCTCAATTCAGGCGATTAACCCCTGAAATGGGCACAACTGATGGCAAATATTAAGATACTCCGAAAGTCCTGTCAACTGAAGTAGAACTAAGTTCAGGCAGCCAACACCTCCTTCCGCTTTACCGCCATACCGTTATGGAACTGGACTCCCAAGGATGCAGGCCCAAGCAGAGATTTGACCCCTTGGGGATTTAGGCTTTGAACTAATTATTTTCAGGGTTGGCATTCGATGCGTTTACTCCCGAGCGGCTAGCACCGGCGGCCCCTCCTCAATCAGCCCAAACGACGGCCCGTTTGCCCCTCACCGTAAATTGAGCCACGACCCCGGATGCCACCGTCAGAGCGGCCACGATCTGAATCGCCACACTGAAGCCAAACAGGTCGGCAAATGCGCCCGCCAAAAGCGCCCCGAATATAAATCCGGAATCCCGCCAGAACCGGTACACCCCCAACGCGGTGGCCCTATCGATTGCGGGTACTGCGTCTCCGATGGCGGCCAGTAACGTGGGATAGACCAGGGCCGTGCCAAATCCCAGCATGGACATCGTAACGATCCATACCGGGAAGGAATCAAAGGCTGCCGTCAAGGAAATCGCTACGCCTTGCAGGACCATTCCGCTGACGATCAACGGCTTTCGTCCCAGCACGTCGCTGGCCCAACCGGTGGCCAGCTGAAGGATACCCCAGACCAAAGGATAAACCGCCACCAGTATAGCTATCCGGTTCAGTTCCAAGCCTTGGCTGGCAAAGTACAGGGGGAAGATTCCCCAAGCAACTCCGTCGTTGAGGTTCTTCGCCAATCCGGCTTGGGTAATCCCGAAGAGGTACGGTTTGCGCCAAGTTCCCTCGGCGAAGGCACGCCTCAGAGACAAGGGGACCGATGTGGCTCCTGGACGGCTGGCGTTTTCCAGCGCCAAATAGGGGGCGGTGTCGCGGACCAGCAATGCGCTAAAGGCCAGGGCCGTGGCCGAAATGGCAATTCCCAGGTAGAAGGGTTCCGGGCGGAGGCCATAAGACTCGGCGATGATGCCGGTAAGAAAGGCCATTGCGGCCAGGGACAGATAGCCCGCCGCTTCGTTGAATCCCAGGGCCACACCACGCCACCTTGGGCCCACCAAATCCATCTTCATGTTGACCGTCATGGACCAAGTGAGCCCTTGGTTTATCCCCAACAGCACGTTGGCTCCTATGACCCATCCCCAGGAGGGAGCCCAGATCAATATTAATGGGACCGGGATCGCGAACAGCCAGCCGGATATCAGTATCCTTCGACGGCTGAACCTCTGGGTAAGATTGCCGGCCAGGAGGTTCGTTGCCGCCTTGGCAAGACCGAAGGTGGCAATAAACGAGACAATGGCTGTTTTGGAGGTAATGCCGAACTCCGCCTCGGCCAAGCCGGGCAGAATGGAGCGCTCCATGCCAATCATCCCGCCCACGAAGAGGTTTACCGTCACCAGCAGGGTGAATTGGCGCCAGTTATCTCCCAGGCTTAAGGTAATTTGCTTTTGAGGGGCGGAAAATCCTGGAAACAATCTACCGATTTGCATCTAATATTTTCCCGGTATGAGCATCAGCATTGTCTGGCTCGAGTGCCTGGACAGCGATCGCCCGGTCGTGGACTGTGTCCCATTTCAGTTGGATGAGCGCTACATCCGCCTCGTGTAGGAGACGATCACATCCGTCATCGGCTTCTATCGCTCGCCATTATTGCGGAATAATAGCGTCAAAAGAGCCAGATTGTCCACAACAGCCACTCGAGGGACCGTTGATGCAGGTTTTAATTTGGTGGAGGCCGGCTGGCGCCCGTCTCCCCATCCACGTTCAGATACGAAACAGAAAGAAACGCCCCAGCGTTTGTCGGCTGGGGCGTCTATTTGTAGCTTGGTGGAGACGGGGGAGAGTCGAACTCGGCCTGAAACACGAGTTGGCGGTGTCGCTGGCGGCGATCGGCATAGAAAAATGTTTGATCGTCGATCCGCAGTCTAGGGCGGGCATCGAGGGTCAATCACCGGCGGCCGCGGGCGCGATTTGGGTCTGGTAGCGAGTTGAGTACTTCCGTTCTTTGATGGAGAACGCGGACAGCGCCGCCGGGAACAGCATCGCCCCAGCGATGGCGAATGGGATGGTGTAGGAGCCGGTTAAGTCATACAAAAACCCAGCCAACAGGATGCTGGCGAAGGAGCCTACCTGATGGAACAGGAAAGACACGCCGGAGATGGTCGCCAGCGCTCGAAGCCCGTAAACGTCGGCGGTTAAAGAAGTGGTCAAGGGCACGCTGGCGATCCAAGAGAACCCGGCCAAGCAGGCAAAGGCCCATAACCCAAGGGTGCCTGGGTATAGGACCAACATTAAGAATGCCAGGCCCCTGACGAAGTAAACCAGCGCCAGCAAGTTCTTCCGCCCAAACCGGTCTGATAGAATCCCGGCCCCCAATCCGCCGAGCACGTTCAGTCCCATCATGACCCCAAAAATAGTGGCGGCCATGGAAGCTGAAACACCTATGCCGATGGCGTACGGCACAAAGTGTGCCGAGATCAAGCCTGTGGTGGCCCCGCAGACCGTATAGGCTCCGGAGATCTGCCACATGGGCGCGGAACGGAACGATTGCCGCCAATGGTCCACCTCCAACAAGCCCCGGCGGCGGTCTTTGGCCTTGATCTGTGCGTGATCTCCCGTGTCTCCGTCGGGGTGGAGTCCCATCTGCTTCGGGTCGTTACGGACGAACAAAAACGCCAAGGGGAAGGCCAACAGCAGAACGATCAGACCCAGAGCGACCCAGGCTACCCGCCAGTTGGTGGCCTGGAGCAAGTACATGCTGAAAGGGACCAGCATCAGGCCGCCCAATGAAGCCCCGGCGACATTGAGACCCATTGCGGTGGCCCGCTTGGTTTGGAACCATTTGGACAGCAATGCCATGGTGTTGGTGATGGACGAGCCGCTCATGGCCGTCGACAGCACGAAGCCGAACATGAAGAGGAGGAAGAGGAAGTGAAAGGTAAGACTCAATGCCACCGTTGATAAACCAACGAACAACAAGCCGGTCAAGATGACGTTTCTGCCGCTGAACCTGTCGAACAGATGGCCGATAAATGGCTGAGTGATCCCGTTGACCAGAAATCCCGTGCCCACCGCCAAGGAGAGGGTGAACCGGCTCCAACCGAATTCCTCCTCCAAGGGGATGATGAATATTCCGAAACTGCTACGAGCGCCCGCGGTTACAAAGGCGATAAACATCACGGCGGCGACTACGTACCAGCCGAAGTAGACTTCTGGCTTCTTGTTGGCGGGCATCATATCTGGAGGTATCTTACCCAGTAAATCTATATTGTTCCAGTAGAGCCGGACTCCCCCTGAATCACGGTCTAGCAGGATTGATAGGGGGACGGCTTGAGATAGAACCAGAGCTTAAGCTGGTTTCAGGAAACCGGTCCTGAGGTTATATCATGTGGTCAACCCGGCTAAAGGATATGACGAATGCGCGGTTGCCCGAGTCAAACCAGGAAAAATCTTGACCGCAACAAACTAAGTCTCGGCCTGTTTGGGATGAATTGTTCCGGCGGACTGGCGGTCACCACGGTGCCCGAGCGCTGGGATGCAAGCTGGGAGAACAACCGGAAACTCGCCGGCATGGCGGATGAGGCCGGTATCGACTTCATGCTGCCGCTGGGGCGTTGGAAAGGGTATGGCGGTGTCACCGACCACAACGCATCCAACTTCGAAACACTGACCTGGGCCACCGGCATACTGGCCAGCACCCGCGACATCATGGCGTTCGGCACGGTGCACGTCTCGCTGTTCAACCCGGTGGTCGCGGCGAAGCAGATGGTGACGGCTGATCATGTCGGTCAGGGCCGGTTCGGCCTCAATATCGTATGCGGTTGGAACGACGATGAATTCCACATGCTTGGCGTCGACCTCGCCCAGCACGAGGACCGCTACGACCAAGGCCAAGAGTGGATCGATATCGTGACTCGGGTTTGGTCCGGCGCCGAGGCGTTCGACTACGACGGCAGGTTCTATCAGGTCCACAAAACCGGCATACTCCCCAAGCCCTACGGCGGCGGTCAGCCGTTGATCGTGTGCGCCGGAAACTCTCCCCGCGGGCGGGAATTCGCGGCCCGCAACGCCGACATGATGTTCACCAACCTGCGCATGGACATCAACGAAGTTCCGGGGAATATATCGGCGCTCCGGGAATTGGCGGCGGCATACGGCCGGGATATCGGGATATTTTCCAATGTCGCCGTGGTCTGCCGGCCATCTAAGAAGGAGGCGGAGGAGTATTTTCGGTACTACGCGGTCGAGAATGCCGACCGGGACGCGGTGGAAAACATGATTGAGGGGCGCGGCCTTAAAAAACCCGGCGTATCGGAAGAGTTGCTCCAGGCGGCCCGCCTACGCGCGGCCGGCGGCAACGGGGCGATGCCGATAGTCGGCGACCCAGACGACGTGGTCGCGATGATGAAGCGCCTGTACGAATGCGGAATATCGGCGCTGGCCATGGGGTTCACGAACTACTTGGACGAATTCCCGTATTTCCGGGATGAGGTGCTGCCGCGGCTCGTGGGCCAGGGACTGCGCGCGGAATAGGCGGCGGTTGAGCCGCAAGCCTCACCAGACGGCGCCTGCCCGGCCCGTTGGGGTGTACCAAGACCCAACGCACGACACGTCCCAGCCGTGTTTTTCCTTAGCTGGTGGCTTCCGCGATGAAGACCGGAATCACCCGGTCGGTTTTGTCCTGGTACTCCTGATAAGGAGGATATGCCGCCACCGCGATATCCCAGAGCCGCTGTCTCTCTGCCGAGTCCACCACCTCTCGGACCTGCATCGAATGGACCTCAGCCTCGTCCCGGATCTCCACGTTCGGTTCCGTCTTTAAATTACGGTACCACTCGGGATTTTTGGGCGCCCCGCCCAGAGAAGCCACCAAGACATAGCTGTCTCCATCCACCACTCTCATCAACGGGGTCTTGCGGATAGCGCCTGTTTTCCACCCTTTATTAGTCACGATTATGACTGGCAGGCCGGTGTCCCTCAGGGTCAGCCCTTGGGTGCCCTTGCTTCCTTCATATAGTTCTACTTGGTCCGCCACCCAATCCCTGGGGCTGGGTACATATTCGCTCACGGTTGCCTCCTGACATCCCTTTTGGGCTATCTACCTGGATCACAAATCGAGCTTGCCTTGATTTTGGCCCATGGTAGATAGGCATGCATTGTAAGAGCCAAGAGATTACCGGGCAAGCTTGAACGCACTGGGCCGTCGCTACGATACCCTCTCCTACGGCGACCGCAGGGACCGCTGGACAGGGCCGCGGAATTGGCGGAGAATACCGCTACCGATCCAAGGGGGCGTTTTGGTCTCACAGATAATACCGCCCGGCGCCGTTTTCCACCCATCACAGATCAAAGCCTACGAAGTTCGTCACCCAGGCTACGATTCATTCGCGGTGCCGGCCTATGTGGCCCGGCCGTCGGACCCAGGTTCTTATCCGGGGTTGATCATCACCCACGGTGTTCACGGATACGAAGAGCACATGAAAGAGGTGGCCCGCCGGTACGCCGCCCTTGGCTACTCTTGCATCGTGCCCGCTCTTTACTGCCGCGATGATTTCCTCACCGTGGTGGAAGAGGAAGACCTGGCGAGGGCAAGCGCCTCGCTGAGCGCCAGGCCCAACGCTCAAACCATCGGTGACCTCGCCGGTTCGTTGTCTTTCCTCCAAAGCAGTGGCTTCGTCAATGGCCGGATAGGGCTGGTCGGGTTCTGTTCCGGAGGCCGGCTGGCGCTGGTCTTTGCCTGCAACACCACTGGCCTCAGCGCTTTTGTTAACTTCTATTCCAACAGCATCTTTCAGGCCACGGAAGCGAACCCCACGCCCGCTGGAGACATGTTGGAAAGCCTAGACTGTCCCATGCTTGGAATGTTCGGTGAGGATGACACCAATCCGTCAGGCGATGACGTGGCCCTGCTCCAGACCAAGCTGGAATCGCTTTCCAAGACCTTCGAGATCGTTACCTACAAGCGCGCCGGCCACGCCTTTTTCTCCGACACCCGCCCCAGCTACCGGCCCGAGGCCTCCCATATGGCCTGGGGCCGCAGCCTGGAGTGGCTATCCAGGTATCTGAAACCGTAAAACCGCTACCCATGTAAGACGGACACTCACTGGGAAAATCACGATTCCAATCACGATCGCATACTAAGGAGGGAAGAAATGAGAGACGGATACCGGGTCATCGATATAGACACCCATGTGAACCCCAGCTACGACACGCTGGTTAAATACGTGGACCCCAGTTTTCGAAGCCGCCTGGATGAACTGAAGCCCTACATCCGCACCGTGGGCGATTACCGCGCCCTTAGTATCGCGTCCATTCCCTTTGACCGCTTCCCGGGTGAGGCGCCCAAACCGGACGACCTGGAGGCCAAAGTAGGCGGGCGCAGCGCCCTTGAGGGCCGTGTCTCCAAGACCTCGGGCCACCACCGTGTGGACCCTCAGCACGGCGTCGCCGATGAGAACGCCGCGGGCCGGATCATGGACATGGACATGGAAGGCCGGGACATCGACGTGATCATCCCCGGCACTTGGGCCAACGGGCTGTCTCACCTGGAAGACCAGACCCTGGCCCAAGGGCTCTATTCCTCCTTCCACCGCTATATGAAGGAGTATTGCAGCCACGCACCCAACCGGTTGAAGGGCCTGATCCTAGCCCCCTGCGCCGACGTCGAATGGGCCGTGACGGAAGTCAAGTCATTGGTCAATGAAAATTGGGTGTCGGCCGTCATGCCGGTGCTGCCCGAGGGTATGCCCGTGGACCATCCCGACTTGGACCCGCTGTGGGAAGTGATGAACGACGCTCATCTGCCCATCTTGCACCATAGCTTCACCTTCGAGCCCCCCTACTTCCCCGGCTACCGGGACATGTGGGGCAACGTGGCCGTGGCCCGGACGGCGGCCCATCCCTGGGGCGCCGCCAGGCTGTTGTCGTATCTGATCGTCGGCCGGATCTTTGACCGCTTCCCCAACCTCAACGCCGGGGCCGCCGAGGTCGGACACGGCTGGCTTCCCCACTGGCTGATCCGGTTGGAGGAGATGTGCAACTACGTCGCCGGCACGACGCCAACGCTGAAATACAAGCCCATCGAATACGCCCAGATGGGCCGGTTCCGGTGCGGCGCCGAGCCCTTTGAAGGGCCGGCGATGACCAAGGCGTGCGTCGACTTGCTGGGCACCGATTGCTTGATGCACCAGTCGGACTATCCCCACAACGAGGCCCATTTCCCGGATACGGCCCAGATGGTCATTGACTGGCCGTTCTGGAAGGAGATGGGTGGCGACGCCCTGGAGAAGCACATGTCCGGAAACGCCGAGAAATTCCTGCGGTTGGCGTAGGGGACCGCGGCCGGCCAAGAGTTCAACCGGCCGGCCGCGCTTCGGCGCATCGCGCGCTATCAAATCGGCGGACCGCGCAAAAGGTGGGCTTTTTGTCCAGGGAGACCAGTGGGTCTCCCTGGCGCGCCTGATATGCCCTAACGTCCGTAGACCGCTGACCGGGCGGAAACCGGCACTTCAGGCTTCCGGGTCATCATGAAGAAGGCCCCGGCGGCCAGATAGATCGGTAGGAACGAGACCAAAACCACGGTATAGCTGCCGGTGCGGTCGAATACGAGTCCGGCATAGATGGGCGAGATCAGCATCCCTATGTTGAACGCCACGCTGATCAGTCCCATCAAGGTGGCGAAGCTGGTCCGCCCGAAGAAATTACCCAACGATACCCAGTTCAGGGAACTGGTCCCCTGCTCCAACGCCATCAAAAGCACGAACAGGTAAACCGCGATATTTCCATCCAAAAGCAGCATGGCCAAGACCGCCAGGGACGCCGCCACCATACCGCTGCCCATCATGGGTTGCAGCGGAAACCGGTCCCCCAAGAAACCCACCGCCAAACGTAACGGGATGGAGAGCAAGAACATCAGCGAAAACATCAGGCCGGCCATTTCATGGGACATCCCCTTCCACACGAACATCTCCACCGAGTGCAGCGAAATGGTGCCCCAGAGGCTGATTCTAAGCACGGAACCGGTGAACAGTATCCAGTAAGATTTAGTCCGTAACGCCTGCCGCACCGTGAAGTCGACCAGGACCGGCCGGCGATCCGGCGCCCCATCCTTGGGAAAGGGCAGGTCGGCCCCGATCCCCATCCGCTCCGGTGAGTGCCGCACCAAAGAGGCCAGGGGAATGACGATGATCCCCATGAATATCCCGGAGTAGAGCATGACGTCACGCCAGCCGATGGTGCTGACTCCGATGGTGATCAGCGGCAAGATAGCCGCCCCGCCTGAGGAGAACCCGGTGATGCAGATGGAAATGGCCAAGGACCGGCGCCGGATGAACCACCGATTTACCGAGCTGATCAACACCTGGCCCAGACCGGAGCTCTTTCCGACTCCCACCACCCCGACGAATATCACCACGAACAGAACGTAGCTATTCACCCAATGAAGGGCGATAAAGCCGGCGCTTGCCAGCAGTCCTCCAAAAATGATCATGGGCCGCGAGCCGAACCGGTCCACCAACCGCCCGACGATGGGCCCGGCGATACTGCCTTCGGCCCTGGCCAAGCTGAATATCAACGACGTCTGGGCGCTATTCAGCCCCAGATCACGCTGTATGGGGCCGAAAAATATCCCGCTGCTGTTGGAAAATATCCCCCCCGACAACGTTCCCAATACAAAGGTGGAAGCCAGTACCCACCAGCCGTAATAAGCGCCCCTGACCTTACGCACCAGCGGCACCTGGTTCAACATTCTTCTATATTCACATTGCTTATTCTAACCGGGCTGCATTATCAATATTCTCGATAATGATACTACACCACGGATCAGAATCACGTGCTGATCATCTGCCCTGCCATACCGGCGGCCTCTTTTCCGCGAATGCCTTGGGGCCCTCCGAGGCGTCCTGGGAACCCAGCACCCGTTGACCCACCGAGGCGGTGAATTGCAGTGATTCTTCCAGGCCGTACCGCCGCCAGAACTGGGCCACAGCCTTGGTGCCTTGAACGGCCAACGGGGCGTTGGCCCCAATCATCTCCGCGATCTCAACCGCCCTGGGCATCAGTTCTCCGGGCTCTAAGACCTGGTGCACAAAACCCAGCCGATGGGCGTCTTCGACGCTCAACGTATCTCCGGAAAGCATCAGGTACACGGCCTCGCCGTAGGGCAGCACCCGCGCCAGGTTGTTGATGGCGTAGTTGGCCATGATGCCCCGTTTCACTTCGAACAGGCCGAAGTAGGCCTGGGTGGAAGCGATGCGTATATCGCAATCGGATGCCCGCTCCATCCCCGCGCCGATGGCCAGGCCGTTGACCGCCGCGATGAATGGCTTGGGGTTTCGGCCGAACGGTTGGTTGCCCCGGTAGCCCTCGACCCGCTGCTCCCCGGTCAACGAGGCCAGGGTTTCCGACTGGGTGGACATCTCCTTCAGGTCGGCCCCCGCCGAAAAGGCCCGTCCGGCCCCGGTGAGTATCCCAACCCGCATGTCGGCGTCGGCGGCGAACTCGTCCAGCGCCTCCCGCAGCTCTTGCCGCATGGCCACGCCCTGGGCATTCAGCCGGTCGGGCCGGTCCATGGTGAATACGGCGTAATGACCGTCTTTGAAGCGTTCATAGCGTAGGTCCGGCATGTCAGTCCTCCAAAATCAGCCATCAGCTATCAGCCGTCAGCCGTCAGCTATCAGATATTCGTTTTTTCGGGCTCCCACGGCAACGGTTTTCGCCACCCGCAATGCTCGGGGTGAGCCCCGTCCACCGTTCGTGGTGAGCCCCGTCCACCGTTCGTGGTGAGCCCTGTCCACCGTTCGTGGTGAGCTCCGTCGAACCATGGGTGCGCCCACGCCCTTCGACGGAGCTCAGGACGAACGAATGGACGAACAGATAATCGACATGGTAATTTCAGGAACTGGGTCTTAGGTGGCCAGTATCTCTTTCAGGGCGTCGTCCACGAACTTCGAGTCTTCCGGGTTGAATCCCGGCCCTCCCGCCAGATGGCCCCATATCGATTCGATGGGCCGCAGCTCCGCGTTGGGCATCTGGGCAACTTCGATCTCATTGTCTTCCGGCGGAAAGTACAGGTCGGTGCGTCCAGGCATGACTATGGCCCTGGCTTTTATCGCTCCCAGGGCCTTCCGAAAATCCCCGCCGTATAGGTGATTGTCGCTGATATCGGCGTTCTGCCAGGTGTAGATCATGAGCAGCAGGTCGTTGGCGTCGGCGCTGGTCCTCCTAGCCTCCCAGAACTCCACCAGATAGTCTTCCAACGACGCGTACCCCAACTTCAGATAGACCTCTTCCCGGTAGAAGGCCTGGGAAACTGCCCAACCGGCGTACACCCGGCCCATGGCCCGCAGCCCCCGTAGCGGCGGGTTCTCGTAAGACCCGCCGGCCCAATCAGAATCGGCGGTGATGGCCGCTTTGACCCCCTCCAGGAAGACGAAATTATGGCGGGAGGTCTTGGCCGAACCGCAAACGGGCACGATTCGTTCCACCATCTCCGGGTACAGACTGCCCCATTGATAGGTCTGCTGGGCGCCCATGGACCAGCCGGTGACCAGGGCGATCTTTTCGATGCCGAACACCTCGGTGACCAGGCGGTGCTGGCAGGTCACGTTGTCGTAGAGGCTGACGCCGGGGAACCGGGCCCGGTTGTCGGGCGGAGCGGCGTTGCTGGGAGAGGTCGATACCCCGTTGCCGAACATATCGGGGACGATGATGAAATACCTGTTTGGGTCCAGCGCCCGGCCATCGCCGATCATCCCCTCATTCTGAGTGTGCTGTCCACCGAAGAAAGTGGGGAAAACCACCACGTTGTCTTTGTTGGCGTTCAATCGGCCGTGGGTCTTGTAGGCCAGCTTGGCCCCGTGGAGGACCTCGCCTGACTGTAACTCCAGATCGCCCGCTTCGAATATCTCGTAATCCGCAGTGTTACCCGCCACGATTTCCACCCCGCGCCTTTGTATTGGTCCGCCGTGGGCAAGAATAACACGGCACTGCTTTCACCTCCGCAGGCCGCCAACGCGATTGACTACGCACACCCGAGCTTTTAGACTTGCCCCGGTTCAAACCATAACGCACACGTTCCTTGGAGGAATCCTCCATGGCCCCAGACCCGGTAAATATTTTCGAGTACGAAGAGATCGCCAAAGAGCGTCTCGATAAGGGCGATTACGACTTCATCGCCGGAGCCGCCACCGACGAGATCACCCTTCGGCGCACCCGCGAGGTCCTGGACTCCATCGTCATGAGACCCAGGATGATGGTGGACGTGAGCCAGCGCGACCTGAGCACCACGGTCCTGGGTCAGGAGATCAGCTTTCCGGTGATGCTGGCCCCCGCCGGGAACCACGGCGCAGCCCACCTGGAGGCCGAACTCGCCTCGGTCAGGGCGGCCGGGACCGCCGGCACGGTGATGGTGTTGAGCTCCCATTCAGCCAAGACTCTGGAGGACGTGGCCGAGGCCGCCACCGGCCCCATCTGGTTCCAACAATATCTCTTCAAAGACCGGGAACTGACCCTGGGCATGGC
>JADFNR010000098.1 GCA_022563275.1 Chloroflexota bacterium
TCCACGATTATTACCAGCCCCTGTCCGTGGGATTCGCCTGCGGTGAAGAATCTGACCATGGAAATCCTGTGTGAGAATACTAGAAGGGAATACAGGGCGAAAAGCGGCGCGCCGCCCTAAGCGCCTCTGGAGGTCATTTCGGCGGTCGCCGCCGCCAGCATCACATCAACCGGGGCGTCCCGGCCCGTCCACATCTGGAAGGACAACACCCCCTGGTAGACCAGCATATGCAGGCCCCCCAAAGAGGTGGCCCCGGCAACCGCGGCCTCTTTGAGGATAGGGGTCAGCAATGGAGTATACACCACGTCATTGACTATGGCCGTGGCTGGGATCTGGGCCGCTGAGATGGGAGAACCGTGCTCGTCAGGCCCGTGGGACATGCCCATGGTGGTGCAATTCACGATGAGATTCGCGGATGCGGCGGCTTCGGTTAGCGCGTCCCCCGCAAGGGGGATGGCTTCCGATTTAACGCCGTTCTCCGACGCAAGTTGGGCCAGAGTCTCCGCTCGCTCGAAGGTCCGGTTGGCGATCACCAGCGAGTCCACTCCGCCCCTGACCAACGCCAGCAAGATGCCCCGGGCCGCGCCGCCGGCGCCTAAAATCAAGGCGCGGGTGCCGTCGGGAGAGTAGCCCGTCTCCACCAATAAGGCCTGAAGGAACCCCGGTCCGTCGGTGTTGTGGCCGGTCAGGCGGCCGTCCCGGTTCACGATGGTGTTCACGGCTCCGGCAGCGGTGGCCCACTCGTCAACCTCATCCAGAAAGGGGATCACCGCCTGCTTGTGGGGCACGGTGATGTTGATACCCAAGGTGCCGGGGGCGCGCAGTCCCGCCACGAAATCGCCCACGCGCTCCGGGGTGACTTCCCACTTCTCGTAGGTGGCGTCGATGCCCAGGTGGTCGAGGCCCGCCTGCTGAAATATGGGCGAGATGGAATGGCCGATGGGGTAACCGATTATGCCCAAGCGTTGGGTCATCTGGCGGTGGGACCGGCCTAGCCGGCCAACTGCTCCAGGATCTCGTTCAGGTGCTGCTGGCGCTCTTTCAGGTCTTGCAGGCGTGCTTCTTCGGTCTCCACCACTTCGGGTTTGGCCTTCTGGCGGAAGTTGGGGTTGGACACCAATTTTTCCACGCGTTCCATATTCTTTAGGCACTCGGCCAACTCCCCGCGCAGGCGTTCCTGCTCGGCGGAAAGGTCGACCACTCCCTCAAGCGGCAGGTGAACGATCAAGGGATTGACCACCAAGGTGACACCCTTGGGCAGGTCTTTGCCCTGAGCGCCGTCGGCCACGATGTGCAGCGGGTCGATTCGCGAAAGGGCGCGGATGACCTCCGCTTCCTCCTCGATTGGACCCTGCATGCCGTTGGCCTCGATCTGGGCTTCCAGGCGTTGCCCAGCCGGTATCCGGAGTTGGGCGCGGGTGTTCCGCACGGCGCGGATTGTCTGCATCACCAAGCCGATCTCTTCTTCGGCTTGGGCGTCATGGCGCGGGTGGTCGGCGGTGGGGTATTCAGCCACCATGATGGATTCAGCGGCGCCGCCCTCTTTGGGGAGTTTGGAGCGCAGGTTCTGCCAGATCTCCTCGGTGATGAAGGGCATGAAGGGATGGAGCAGGCGCAGGATGCGTTCTAACACATGAACCAGGGTGGGCAAAGGCGATGGCCCTTCCCCGGAGCGCAGCCGGAGCTTGGCCATCTCGATGTACCAGTCGCAGTAATCGTTCCAGAAGAAGTCGTAGAGCTTCTGCTGGGCGTCGCCGAGTTCGAAGTTGCGTAGCGACTCGTTGACCTCGGCTGTCACCCGGTCCAGGCGGCTGACGATCCAGCGGTCCTCGCGGTGTTCGAACTTGGGCAGGTCGTGCCAACCATCCAGTCCGGACTTGCCCTCCAGCCCTGATATGACGAACCGGGAGGCGTTCCAGACCTTGTTGGCGAAGTTGCGGGCCGCTTCAATGCGGTTCTCGCCGAACCGCAGGTCGTTGCCCGGCGCGGTGCCCGTGGTAAGGGCGAAACGCAGGGCGTCGGTGCCGTACTTGTCGATAAGTTCCAGGGGATCCAAGGTGTTGCCCCGGGTTTTGCTCATCTTGGCCCCGGAGGCGTCGCGGATCAGACCGTGGAGGAACACCGTGCGGAAGGGGACCTGGCCGGTGTTCTCGATGCCCAGCATGATCATGCGGGCCACCCAGAAGAACAGGATGTCATAGCCCGTCTCTAGGACCGCCGTGGGATAAAAGTATTCTAGATCTGGTGTCTCTTCCGGCCAGCCCAAGGTCGAATGGGGCCAGAGGCCGGAGCTGAACCAGGTATCCAGCACGTCCGCGTCCTGCTCGATCTCAGTCCCGCCGCAGTTTTCGCAGTTGTCAGGGTCTTCAACGGCCACCGTCATGTGCTGGCATGAGGCGCAGTACCAGACCGGGATGCGGTGTCCCCACCACAGTTGCCGGCTGATGCACCAGTCCCGGATGTTCTCCAGCCAGTTGAGGTAGACCCGTTTGAAACGCTCGGGGACGACCTTGATGTCGCCGTTGTATACGGCGGCGTGGGCCTTGCCGGCGATGCTGTCCGGCTGGTCAGAACTGCCCAGACTGACGAACCACTGGAGGCTGACCAGGGGCTCAACCACCGAGTTGCAGCGCTGGCAGTGTCCCACCGAGTGTCGGTGGTCCTCCACCTTTTCCAGCAGGCCCAGTTGCTCCAGTTCTTCCACCACTTTCAGGCGGGCCTCATTGAGCTCGGCACCCGCGTACTTGCCGGCGGCGGCGGTGAGGTTGCCGTCCAGACCGATAACGTTGATCACCTCAAGCCCGTGGCGCTCGCCGATCTCGAAGTCGACCGGGTCGTGGGCCGGGGTGACCTTCAAGGCGCCGGTGCCGAACTCGCGGTCGATGGCCTCGTCGCCCACCACCGGAATGGGCCGGTCCATGATGGGTAGCATGACATTTTTTCCGACGATCTTGCTGTACCGGTCGTCTTCGGGGTGCACGGCCACGCCGGTATCGCCCAGCATGGTCTCGGGCCGGGTGGTGGCGACGGTTATGAACGACTTGGGGTCATCTTCCAGGGGATAGCGGATGTGGTAAAGCTTGCCGTCAACGTCCTGGTAGTCCACTTCCAAATCGCTGAGGGCCGTGGCGCAGCGGACGCACCAGTTGATTATCCGCTCGTGGCGGTAGATCCGTCCCTTCTTGTAGAGATTGACGAAGGTGGTTCGCACGGCTTTGGAGGGGCCCGGGTCCAGGGTGAACTTGTGCCGGTCCCAATCGGCGGAGATGCCCAAACGCCGGGACTGCTCGTGGATGATACCGCCGGTCTTGCGGACGTGTTCCCAGACCGTTTCGATGAATTTCTCGCGGCCCAGGTCGTGGCGGCTCTTTCCCTCGGCGGCAAGTTGCCGCTCCACGGCCCACTGGGTGGCGATGCCGGCGTGGTCGGTGCCGGGCAGCCAGAGGGTTGGGACGCCGCTCATGCGGCGCCAGCGGACCAGGGCGTCTTCGATGGCCTTTTCCAGGGCGTGGCCCAGGTGCAGCTCCCCGGTCACGTTTGGGGGAGGCATGATTATTACGTAAGGTTCTTTGCCCTTTTCGATCTTGGCGTTGAAATAGCCTTTGGACTGCCAGTCCTGGTAGATGCGTTGTTCAACGTCGGCCGCGTTGTAAGCGCTGGGCATCTGGGCGGAAGTCATTGCCGGAATCATTCTCCGTCGTGATAAGTGGCCGGGGCGAAAATTACTGCAACCGGCCACCAGCAAATATAACATTCACCGTTGTTGAGCGTCCATTGGAAGCCCGGCGTCCAATGTCGCACAATTGACTGACGGCCGACAGCACCCCCACGCCTAAAAATCCCAGTTTCGCGTTCTAAAGCGATTTGCTGGGGTTAACGGAGAAAAGATGACGTAGGTGTGGTTGGGGTGGGATAGTGGGCGCTATTTCTTGTGGAAATCTGCGATTTGCCGACGGTTTTCATTGTTGCCCTGCTCCAACTGGTCAAAGCGCCAGATGGCCTTCCGGGTATCGCTGGCCACGCGGGCCGGGTCCCAAAGTTTGATGCGGAGTTTGTGGAGCCAGTAGGTGAATTCTTTAAGGTCGGACAGAGACAGGTTGCGGCGGCGGTCCTTCTTGGTCTCTTTCTGGAAGCATTTAAGTAATTCTGACCGGGGTTTTTGGTAGAGATGAATGTATGCTTCCTCGGTCAGCTCCTCGGTGTCGGAGTAGCTGCGGGACAGGTGCCGCTTGCGGACCTCTTCCTCCGAAACCAACTGCAGCGCCTCTTCCAGGACGACGCCGTAGTGGTAGTTCATATAGGCCCGGTACTTGCTGGGGCCCAGACAATCCCGGAACTTGTCCTCATCGACGGTGCCGGGTATCTGACCGCCGAACAGAAACCGCTCTTTTTCGTCTACCGGGATGGCCCCGTCGACGTCGGCGCAGAGCCGCTCCGCCAGCAACAGCCAGTCAAAGGCTTCGCCCAGAAGGAGGTAACGGTACCGCCGGCCATTGAAGGTTTCTTCGGGCAGGGTCCAGCGTCCCAATGCCTCAAGGACGGCAGGACGCCAGGGCGCTCCAGCGGCCAGCGCGGTCCTCAGGTGCAAGATGGCTTCGGGGACCGCCTGGGTGATGGCAGTCTCGCTGGGCGATCCACTAACCTGGGTCCAATCGTTTGGCTGTGGCGTGGCCGGCGGCTGGCTCATGCCGGGACCGTTCCATTTCGCCGACGGTCAAAGACGCTGAGGCGGCGGGGTTTAGGCGTTCGGATGAACTCCAGAAACCCCTCTCTGGACATGGTGTTTAGGATGTCTTCCGGCCGGCACCAGGCCCGGCGGGCCACCGCCACGCCGAAGCGCCGTTTGTCCAGGTGAGTGTGGTCGTGGGAATCGGTGTTGATGACCAGGGGCACGCCCAACTCTCTGGCCCGGTAGGCGTGGGTGTCCCTCAGGTCCAGGCGCTCGGGAGAGGCGTTGATCTCCAGGGCCGTTCCCGTGTCGCGGGCGGCCTGCAGCACCGCCTCCAGGTCAAACTCCACGGGCTCCCGTTGCCCCAGCAACCGGGTGGTCAGGTGTCCGATGATGGTCACGGAAGGATGTTCCATCGCCTTGATCATGCGGGCGGTCATGGTGGCCTGATCTTGGCCCATGGCTGAGTGGACCGAGGCTACAACCACGTCCAACTGGGCCAAGATCTCATCGGGATAGTCCAGCTCACCGTTGGCGCGGATATCGACCTCCGACCCGCAGAGGATGGTGATATCGTAGCTCTCCTGCATCGAGCGGAGCAGCTCGATCTGTGACTCCAGCCGTTCGTTGGAGAGACCGTTGGCGACGCCCAGGCCCGCCGAGTGGTCGGTGAGCGCCATATATTCATAGCCCTGGGCGGCGGCGGCTTCGACCATCAACTCGATGGAATCGTTCCCGTCGCTCCACTCGCTGTGGAGGTGCAAGTCGCCTTTCAGGTCGGACTCCTCAACCAGAGACGGCAACCGGTCTTGCAAGCCTGCGTCGACCTCATATACCCCGGTGCGCAGTTCGGGCGGCATCCAGGGCAACCCCAACCTCGCGTAGAAGCTCTCTTCGTCGGCGAATTCTTCCAATTGTCCGGTCTCGGTGTTGGTGATGCCATATTCATTGAGGGAGAGCCCTTGCCGGATGGCGAAGTCGCGGAGGCGGATGTTGTGCTGCTGGCTGCCGGTGAAATACTGGAGCAATGCGCCGAACGAGCCCGGTTCTCCGATACGAAGATCGATCTGCATCCCGGACTCAACCATCACGCTGGTCTTCTTGGGGCCGTGGACCAGCACGTCTTTGACCATTGGCAAGGAAACCAAGGCGTCTCCCACCGATTCGGGGTCAGGAGCAGTCCCGACCAGGTCGATGTCCCCAATGGTTTCTTCCCAGCGCCGCAGGCTGCCGGCGGGGAATAGGGGGCCGATGTCGGGGCATCGTTCCCGCAGGGCGGAGATCACCTCTTCAGCCAGCGGCAGCGCTTGGCCGATTGGTGTGCGGCTGCCCCTGGACTGAGATGCTTTGATGTTGCGCAGTATGCTCGCGGCGGCCCGCTCACCCATCCGGGGCAACGCTGCTAGACGGCCATCCGCAGCTGCTTCGGCTACGCCTTCGACGGTGTTGATGCCCAGTTCCTGGCCGATGGCCATGGCGGTTTTGGGACCGATACCTGGAATGTTCTTCAACTCAAGGACGCCCGGGGGCAGTTCATCCAGCAATCTTTGATAGGCGGCCACCTGCCCGGTCCCGATGAATTCGGCGATCTTTTCGCTGATGGCCTTGCCCACGCCCGGTATCTTGGTGAGGTTTTCACCGTTCTCCACGGCTTGAGCAAGTGGAGAAGACAGTTGTTCGATGGTGCGGGCGGCCCTTTGGTAGGCGCGAATCTTGAAGATGGAGTCTCCCTTCATCTCCAAAAGGGCGCCCATGTTCTCAAAGAGCTCGGCTATCTGGTCGTTAGTGGCAGCCATAACCGGTTACTCGGCGGAGTTGCCTTGGATCCCGAGGACCATCTGGCTCATGAAGGCCGAAAGATGCCGGACGCCCCAGATGGCCGCCACGTACTTCATGCGTTTGGGCCCGATGACACAGATCGTGCCGCTGACACCCTGGGGGACGCCGTATTGACACAAGATGACGCCGAACGGGTTGAAGAACTCATCCCGGTTCTCCGCCCCGATGAACACTGCCGGATTTTCCGTCTCCGGCGTGGCGTTTAGCACCCGCTCCAACAGGACCCTTTCTTCCACCAGTTGGACCATCTCGCGCGCCCGTTCACCTTTGGAGAATTCCGGCTGGCTCAGGAGCCGGCGCAGTCCATCGGTGTAATGTTCCTGGTCATTGGTGGTTTCCGCCTCGCGCATGAGGCTCACCGAGCCCTTCTTGACCTGTTCCTCCAGGGAGTTGAGTTCCAGCCGGTTTGACTGCATCTGAGACCTGCTGAGACCGCCGAGGGAATCGTTCAACCGGCTTGCCGCCAGGTCTAGCTGCACCTGGTCCACTCTTTTGCCGAAGGCTAAGATCTTTCGAAGCAGCCGTGCCTCCTCAAGCACAAGCACAAGAAGAGCGGTAGATTCCTGAAGGAAGACCAGTTGAATACGCTTGAGGCGGGGAAACTGTGCTCGGGGCGCAGTGACTATGGCCAGGTTTTCAGTGAGCCTGGAGAGGATCGCCGCGCACCGCTTGCTCCAGGCGCCAATGTCGGGCTCCGTTTGGGCCAGGTCGCGGTCCACGCTCTCTCGCAGTTCTGTGGGGAGCTGGGGGGTCTCAGGCAAAGATTCTACGTAATACCGGTAGCCCTGGTCAGAAGGCACCCCGCCGGAAGATACGTGGGGCCGGGAGATGTAGCCGTCCTCGGCAAGCTGGGCCATGGTGTTGCGAACCGTGGCCGAGCTGATCTTTTGGCCAAGGTTCCGGGCGATGTCATCCGACGCTACCGGAGTAGCGGATTGAAGGTACTCGCCAACCAGGACGTTCAGCACCGTCGCAGCACGCTCGTTGAGCATCGGTCTCCCGCCAGCACCGCATTTAACTTCACAGATCGAGACTGGAACCGCTATTTTTTGACGTTAACATAGCTTTCTAGGCAGTGTCAAACGTTGACCGGTCCGGCCTAGACAATTATACTCAGCCAGAGTTTCACCGGAGATGGACCGGCGTCTGACCGGGTATCTACCGGAGTTTGAATCGTAAGACAGGTGGGTTGGGATAGACGTGGCCGCTCAAGCTAGAACTCGCTCCCTCATTGACGTTGTCATCCCCGCAGACGGGCCCAGTGCCCGCATCGCTCGGAAAGTCGCCCTCATAGTCCTTTTCAGCCGATGACCCGCCGGGTTCGCCGCCATCTCCGTCCCTGTCGCCTGGGGCCTTCTAAATCTAAAACATTACCGGGATGAACTATGGACATAACCTGGCTAGGACATTCTTGCTTTCGGCTGCATGACGCCGACATGGTGGTCGTGACAGACCCTTATCCTGCATCGATCGGCCTGACGGTCGATAACCGCCCGGCGTCGATCGTTACCGTAAGCAACCCACACCCCAATCACACCAACGCCGCCAGCATCGAAGGGGAACCAAAGGTATTCAGCAACCCCGGTGAGTACGAATATAATGGCGTTACCGCTCGCGGTCTGATGACGCCGTTGGCGGAGGGCCAACCACAAGAGGAGCGCAACGTCGCATTTACCATTGAGATTGGCAACATCAACATCTGCCACCTGGGCGATATCTCTGTACCCCTAACCACACGGATAGTCGATGAATTAAAGCCCGTGGACGTGGTACTGGTGCCCACAGGCGGAAATTGCACTTTGGACATGGACCAGGTCTACCAGACCCTTCAGGACCTGGACGCCAAGATCGTGATTCCAATGCACTACAAAACGCCCAGCGTCAACGTCGAGGTGGACCCCATAGACAACTTCATCCGGCGCATGGGGCTGGATGAAGTGCAACCACAGCCACGTCTGGTGGTCACCAACAGCAATCTGGGCACCGACATGCGCGTAGTGGTGATGACCAGCCAGGGAAGGCCCAGGTAGAACGCCGGTCTTCCCCTCCCTTCCCCCGCCTCGCATCCCTGGGCTCAGCTCCCTAAATCGCGTTCCAGCCACGTGTGTTCCACCACAAACTTGCTCTAGTTTGTACTGAAACAAGACCCCGCCACCGAGATGGGCGGGCGGGAAAAACCATCTCCAAACCGGGATATCAACCGCATATAGCTAGGGGCGTGCCGAATTTGCAAGCTGCGGATAGGAATGCCTACCAGACCGATGCGTTCATAGGCGAGTAGGCCGGCGGGCTTGGGCGGAAACAGCAAGAAATGGGAATTCCAATGGGAATTGCGGCGTGGTTCAGGCTATTTTGCGCCGCGCGGCCAATAAAAGCCCTGCACCGAGCACCACAGCCGCGGCGCCGGCCATCAAAGCGATCTTTGGCAAACGGGCCACGGAAGGGTCTCCCGCCACCGGCAATGAGGCGGTGGGAGTTAATCTGGGGGTCGGCTCCGGCAGGGGGGTCGGGTCCGGTACGGGCATCGGGTCCAGGAACGTCAAGTCCTGTACGTAGAAATCGAATACGCCGATGTACGGTCTGGATTCCACCGCCCGGATGCTGCCGAACTCGTTCACCAGATAGAAGGTGATGGTGTGTCCGACCAGAAGCTCGCTTGTGGGATTAACCTCCAGTTGGGCGAAGGTCCCGCCGGCATCGAGGCTGTACGGTGCGCTTTGGAATCCGCTTTCGCAATCGTCGATGCAGGCGATGAGAAGAGTGCCCTCCGGGGGAGGCGACCCTTGTAACAGCACGGCGCCGGAGAAGAAATCCTGGAAGAATGGCTGCGGAGGCCGTTCGGCCTGATTCGGGCCTGCCCCCAATAGCGCGAAGGCGGTAACCAGAAGGCCTGCGGTCAGAAATATGATTGCAGGTAACCGACTCACCACGCACACCTCACAGGACCGGTCCGATACCCCGATATGGGTTATAACGCCCGATGGCAGCTTGTTTAAATTCCGGCTGGGTTCCGGCTTATCTAGATCAAGCCATCATAGACGACTCCATCGTCGCCTATAGAGCGGTCCTTTGCAATATGATTGGTGATTGTTTGTTCCGATTTTAGGGAGGGAGAATATAAAGAGGGGGTCCCGTAGACACGGGGCCCCCTCTTTTAAGTCCAACTTAAGGCTTCCTAATCGGGGATTAGGCCCGCCTTCCCATCATATATGATCCACCGGCGGCCAATAGCGCGACGATGGCTACGATGAGTGCGATGAGAGCGAGCGTTCCTCCGCCGTCATCACCGGCCGCACCCGCAGATCCAGCGGAACCGGCAGATCCAGCGGAACCCGTGGCGCCGGCAGGTCCGGCAGGTCCAGCAGAGCCGGAAGAGCCGTCAGAGCCGGCAGCTCCAGCGGGGCCGGGACCGCCTGTGGCGCCGGTGGCGCCGGCGGGTCCGGCGGGTCCGGCAGGACCGGTAGAACCGGTGTCGCCACCGCCGCCAGGACCAGATCCGCTGGTTGCCGTGAGGTTCAAGATATCGCCGCCGCCCTCTTCCCAAACGATAGTCTGAGAAGCGTTGGCGCCGCTGACTTTGAACGACACTGTTTTGCCGGCGTAACCGGTGGTGCTCTCAACTTGAAGAACATACTGGCCGCCGGACGCGTTGGTGGCAGCCACTTGTTCCCCGTCCACCCATGCCGTGACAGCGGCTCCATCGACAGCGGTCGCGCCGTCCAGAGTGACTGTCCCCACGAATACGTGCGGCCGGGCGTTCTGGGCGAACGCGGCTGTAGGAATAGCTAGTAATAGTGCCAAGGCCGTTACCAAGGCCAGGAATCTAGTTTTGGTCATTCGGTCCTCCTTGTTTCATTAGTGGTTGGTGTTGCTAGGCCGTCCCGGTTTCGCCGGGACGGCCTAGCTTTGACCTTATCCTATCCTTAGTCTAGGGAGATCAGGTTCCAACCTGGGAACAAGGTCGTGTTCTGGAATGCCTGCTCGCTGGTCACGTTTACCCAGACGATGTCGCCGGCTCCAGACTTCTCCAGAGTGTTGGCGTGCTCGAACGCAGGCCTCGGATCGTAGAATTCCCACGTCTGAGTTGCGTTGCTGAAGCGCCATACCCGGACTAGGTTGTCGTCATTAGCGATGAGGTCGGCGAAGATTACCGCAGGAGCGGTCGTGGCCGCCGCAGCGGTCCCCTTGACCTTAACAACGTTAATCGAGGTTGACACTTCAGCAGTGCCACCAATCTTAATGGTGACCAACTGAGATCCGGTGAGACCCGGTACCGTGAACTCCACAGTCAGGGAACCCACGTCGTCAGAAGTGCTGACCCCGGTCCGGACGTCCGCACCACCAATCTCCAGCTTCGAAAGACCGGAGTTGGGGGTGAAGCCGGCGGCTACGACTGTTATGACGTCGCCCACCGTGGCTTCAGCAGCCGACAGAGTGATAGATGACTTGGGTATCGTCAACGTCACTGCCGTTGAACTGTTTCCGAGGGTATCCGTAGCCGAGAAGGTGACGGTCTTGGGACCGACGCCGACCGTGCTTGGAATCGTCACATCAGCCGTGATTGTGCCATCGGTGGCCGCTACAACCACCGCAGTCCCCTTGGTCGTAGTGCCAGACTTCAGCGTTACCGTGACCGAGCTAGCTGGGACCCAGCCGGAGCCAGTTATCGTAACCGTCTGACCCATGGTGGCCGAGGATTTGCTGGCCGCAACCGTCGGCTGCGTTACGGTGAACGTGGCCGTTCCGGTGAGGGTGCCATCCGACAGTGAAACCGTCTTGGCACCGATGCCAGCATCCTTCGGGACCGTGATTGTAGTAGCCGGGACATCTCCAGCAGATGTCAACACGATTTCGGAGTGCGAGGTATCCAGCTTGCTATCAACTGTGACCGAACCTGCGGTAACTGTTGCGTTCGGTGTGAACTTGGTACCTGAGACGAGGAACTTAGTCCCCCTCGGTCCGCTATCAGGGCTCAATACCAAGACACGGGAGCCCACGGTGAACTTGGCGGTCCCAGTGGCGGACTGGTCATCGGCGCCAACGATGGTCACCTTGATCGTGATGACGGTCTTCTTGGCGCTTGCCGGTATCGTGATCTGGTCGGAACCAGGCAGTGAACCGGTGCCGTCAGTGAACAACTGTTTCACCACGGTCTGGTCGGCCAAGATGTTTCCATCGGAATCGAAGTCAGGGCTAATGGTTATCTTGTTAAGGTCGTCCGCGTCTCGGCCGGCGGGGAATCCGGCACCAGTGACTGTCACCACCGTTCCAGGAGGACCACTTGTGGGCGAGATCGTTACCTTGCTCGACTCCACCGTAACCGTCGCCGTGGCAGTGGCGCTACCAGCGTCAGTTATCCTCACCTGGTTTACACCGGTGGTTGCGTTACTCGGAATCGTGATCTTCAGCAAGAAGTCGTCCAGGTCGCCGTCCGCATCCCGGTCTGTGTGGGTCTTAGCAAACGATATTCCGGTGGTTTGCTTGGCAGTCAGTGCGAGAGATCCGAACTCAATATTGGTCGACGCGGCCACATTATTTTGAGTCGATCCCGCTGTGAAGTTCTTACCGGTAAGGGTGATCGTGTCTCCCCGCTTGCCGGTGGCGGTAGCGGTGAGGGTCGGCTTGAGTGTGATAGTAGCCGTTGTGGACTTTGTCACCGGGGTGGTGTTCGTGTCCGTCGCGGTGACCACCAAACCGGTAGTCGACTTCATCGTCGCCGCGATCTCAGCCCTTCCATCACTGCCAACAGTGGCAGAGCCCTTTACTGCGCCGGACAATGTGACCTTCAAGCCTGCGGTGAACCCGCCGACCTTAACGATTATTGTGTCGCCCTCGGCGGCCGAGACTTTGTCGATCGAAACCGTGGGGTTAAAGGTCTTCGCAATGGGAATCTTTCCGGCGGTCGTCTGCGAACTGGTGGATATCTTACCAGCGTCGTTGGCAGAGCCGGTCGAACCTGCCTTGCCGCTCTTCGCGGGGTTCACGAGACCAGCTAGCTGGCTAAAGAAGACCTTGACGACCTCATCATCGCCAATTTCAGCTGGAGTGTCGCCGGAGGCACTCTGGGCCGGAACGGTTATGGTCACCGTCTGGCCGGACACCGTTGGATCAGAAGTCAGCGGGTCTAATAAGAATGTCGCGGTTGCAACATCTGCAGTGCCACCGCCAGCAACCGAAATCCTAGATTTGTCAATCGTTGCGGGAAGTATAACGCCTTTCGGGAACGTGATGGTTATCGTGCCTGATCCCTTGATCAATGCACCCGAACCAGAGACGCCGAACGTTACGTCCCATGCTGCTTTTGCGTTAACGCTGGAACTCGACGGTTTCATGTCCACAACGTGGACAGAGCCGCTTACATCCTCAGCGCGCACTTCCGTAGTCGAAAACATGCCCAAGGCGAACATCGTCGCGATGACGGCGATGGCCATGAGCAGTGCGAGCCCAAAAGTTGTTCCTATTTTAGTATTCATCTACTCCTATCTCCTTGTTCTGCGTACCTGAAGCGAAGATTACTTCTGTGATCCTTTAACCTTTTGGACTTCGCTTGCATTCCATATAACGTTACTGAGAAGTGTGTTACCGATGTATTACCGGTCTGCGAGTCCTCCAGGTGAACCGATC
>JADFNR010000099.1:0-10002 GCA_022563275.1 Chloroflexota bacterium
GCGACCGCGAAGGAGCTTGCGGACGTTGCCTCCAAGGGCACGCAGAACATCCAGTTACTGAAGGGCCTGCCGACCAAGATACTCGGGGTTGCCGAGCGCGCCTCGATGGAAGATGTCTTGAAGATGGCTCTTCATGAGGCCCGCAGGCGCGAGCTTGTGAACCTCCCGCGAGACGGCTACGAGGATATCACCCCGAAGGACTGATGCGGATGGATATGGACCGCCTTTCGGCGCTCAAGGGCCATGATTTCAAGCGCATGTCGAACGACAAGCTGCGCGCGGCGATCGGGGCGCTGACAGACATCCATTTCGAGGACCGCAAGCAGAACCAGAAAAAAACCGGCCGTCGTCTGCTTCGGTTTGAACCATCGTGAAAATAGTTTGTTTTTTATTTTTGTAGGCGCGTATTTTTTTATTACAGGTGATGCGACACTTGCAGTTATATCACTTCTCCTTTTTTTTATCCACGACTCTGTTGATGGCGACATGGCACGTGTCTCCGGCGGCACGTCCTATGGAGCACTTATGGACTCATTTGGCGCTGATTTTTTCTATTCCCTTATTCCAGTCTCGGTCGGATATTTTCTCTATTCAATCGGTACGACGGTTGGCCCGATAGCACCATCGTACGTGCTTCTTATCGGTGCGCTTACTTCAATCTCCTTTCTTTTTTATCGTCTTTTAAATACGAAGATCCTCACTTTTTTTTGGGACAAGAAGGGAGGAAAGGAAAAAACAAGTGTTTTTGATGATGAGAGCGAACTAACATCCCCACGGGGCATATTCTTTCGTCTTGCAAAGCTCTACCGCCACACGCTTATCAAAGGAAATTTTTTTGCTGAACCGGGCATGATAACCTGGATTACTATATTTGTTTTTCTTGAACAATGGGAAATTCTCGGCGGTTATCGGTTTAATTAGGCTCGTTTGCTACTAAAACCGCCGTGGTGTTTCAGGATTCGTAACATACTAAAAATATGTCCAGCATTACGCCGAAACCACCTGCGCATCATATTCCCCGCCCAAGTAATCGTCAATATAAAGGGTGGGGCGGTATTGCTTGGACCGATGGTAATTCGGTCTTTTAAATGGTCTAGGCGACGGTTATTCCCAACTCGGCCTGCAGCACCTTGATGGTCTCGGCCCTTGAGCGCTGGGGCTTCCGCACCCGGCGGCCGATGGGCTCGTTCTCGATCTTGGGAATCATCTTCATCGCGACGAAGACGGGTCCCTCCTCTTTCATGATCGCTTCGATGTTGTTGGTGAACTCTTCCAGGTTGTCGAACTGGAAGCTGGCGGCATATCCGGCTTCCTTGGCCATGCCCGCGTAGTTGATCTCCGAGGCGTTGGGCACGGGTTGTCCGCCCGTGGTGGCGTAACATTCGTTGTCCATCAGGAAGTGGAAGAAGTTCTTGGGCTTCTTCCCGGCGATGGTGCCCAGGATGCCCATGTTCATCTGAAGCGAGCCCTCGGAGTCGAAGAGGACCACCTTTTCGTCGGGCTGGGACAGGGCGAAACCCAGGGCCGCCGAATTGGTCTGGCCCATGGCGCCCTGAAGGGTTAGGTCGCGCTTCTCGTCATTGGAGATCTCTCTCCAGTCTCGGCCACCGGTGCCGGTCACCAGGACGATGGCCTTGCCCCGGTGCGGTTGAAAGGCGCGGAACATGTCTGCTGAGTCGAACATTTTTTATCTCCAGTTCGGTTGGTTATTTGCGTAAATTATCTGAATGGGATGGCGACCCCGAATGATCGTTACATTCTATTGAAGCCGTGGTACTCGTCTCCGACCAGGACGGCCACGGGCCGGTTGGTGGCCCTGGCTTCTTCAAAAGCGACGGATATCCGGGATGCGTCGTCGTCCGACTCAACCAGGTAATAATTGATCCCCATGGCGTGGAGGAAGGTCTCGGTGTAGCGGGCGGCCGAGTCGGTGATCACGCCGTGACGCGTCCAACCCCGGTAACCGATCAGCATTACCAGCGGGAACCCCGCGTCGATGGCCATGCCGCGTATGGAGTCGCCGGACTCCATCATGCCCGTGTTCTGGATGACACAAACGGGCACCTTCCCGCCGACGGTCAGCCCGAGGGCGATGGCGAAGGTCTCTCCCTCACGCGATGTGGGGACGATTTCCAGCCAGGTCTGTTCCTTCATCAGTTCGTATAGGTAGTTGGTTTCGCTGTCCGGTATGGTCACGATATGTGTGACGCCGTTCTTCCGGAACTCCGTGATCAAAGACTCTGGTTTCAGTAATGCCGCCTGTTGTTGGACCATGGGCCATTCCTCCCTGGGTGATTCTAAGTCCCGTCATGGCAAGGTCCGGCCATTGAACACGGGGCTTGCTGTGCTATTTTGGGGCGCTTCATTATATTAACCATCTGTTCTTACAGTCAATCTTGGCTTAAGCGAGCCAAGATTGGGCCGGTGCGGGCGACGGTTTTGTGTATCATGGGGGGACGCCGCCGAGGGGGGCCGCCACTTAGTCAAGCTTGCTCTTGTTCCCTGGTTCGTGTGGCCTCCCTGAAGGAATCTTTCACCTCCGTCCTGTTGCGCCCCTGGGCGGCAAGGCTGCCTTGATGCTTCTTGCGTCCCGTTTGAAGGATAAATTCCCCTTCTACTACGGTTGGGTCGTGGTGGCCGCCTCCGGCACGGCCGTGTTCGCCCGAATGGCCCCGGCCATAACCACCCTCACCGTGCTCATCTTTCCCATGTCGCAGCGATTGGGCTGGAGCCGTACCCTCATCGCCGGGTCGGTTAGCGCTGGCGCTCTGGCCGCGCTGGTCCTTTCTCCACTGGTCGGATGGGCCATCGACCGCTTTGGCGTGCGCCCGGTGCTGGTGATCAGCGTTTTGGTTATGGGCCTGGCAATGATCTCGTTGGCCTGGGCCACCATCCCATTGACCTTCTACCTGGCCTTCGCCGCGGCCAGAGTGGTCTTCCACACCTCGGCGCCCATCGGGGCCAGCACGGTTGCTTCCCGGTGGTTCATCAAAAAACGGGGCCGCGCAATCGGGATAATCTTCCTCTTAGGCGCATTGGGCGGCATCGTGTTCACCATGGTGGCGTCCCTGGTGGTGGAGAGCTACGGCCTGAAGGCAACTTGGATCGCCATCGGCCTGATCGTCCTGGCGGTATCCGTGGCCCCGTCATTGTTATTGGTGGCTGAACGGCCCGAAGACATCGGCCTTAGTCCTGACGGCGCGCCCCCCGGCCGCGTGCCCTCCGGTAATATTGCGTCAGGCCGCATGGCGGTTGCCAGGGAGGCCCAAGGCTACGCCCGGTCCGGAGGGACCGCGCCGGCGCCGGAGACTGATGACGACTCATGGGCTCTGGGGGAGGCCGTCCGTACCAAAGCCTTTTGGCTGTTGGCGTCCATGGGGTTCGCCACTTTTTTCGTGCACACCAGTATCGGCGTCCACATGGGAGCCTATTTCCGGGACATCGGCCTGGGTCCCACTTCGGCCGCACTGGCGGTGAGCTTGAGTTGGACGGTTTCAGCGGTCAGCAGCGTCGTTTGGGGTTGGGTCACCGAGCGGGTAGACCTCAGGTACGCATATTCGGGGATGTTCCTGGTCCAGGCCGGCAGCACCCTATACCTGATATTCGTTGCTGGGACGGGCGGGGTTTTCTTGGTGGCCGCATTGTTCGGCATCGTCTCCGCCGGGGCGAATGTGGTGCCCGCAGTGATGTACGCCAATTATTTCGGACGGTCTTCGCTGGGCAAGATACGGGGATTGGGCGAGGTGGGAGTGCTGGTTGGGCAGGCCACCGGGCCCGTCATCGCCGGTATCTTGTTTGACCTGCGGGGTGGCTACAGCGCGATCTTCGCGGTGTTCGTGGTTATGGCCCTTGCCTGCAGCTTGGTGGTGCTCAAGGCCAAACCCCCAGTCAAGAAGCGGGTCTTGGCGGCCGCTTAAACCTCCGTGATCTCCGGTTTGTAGCCATCATGCTCTTTCGTCGTCACATCCATCATGTATGCTTGCTGCT
Source organism: Chloroflexota bacterium (assembly GCA_022563275.1). Next base: position 3,988 of record JADFNR010000099.1, read on the forward strand.
ATGAGCGGAATGCCTTGGACCGGACCAGACCAGGCGGCGGTGGCATATGGCCGGTAGCGTTGACCGAAAGATGCTGCTGGTGGGCTTCTTGCAGGCCTCCAACTGCTCCAACTACACCGGCTCCTGGCGCCACCCGGACACCGATCCCGGGTTCATGGACCTGGAGTTCTACCAGAACATCGCAGCCACATTGGAGCGGGGAAAATTCCATCTGGCTTTCATCGACGACCGGCTGGCCATGCCCAGCCGGTATGGGGACTCATTCGAGGAAGCGGTGGAAAACGGCATTCGGGTGATCAAACTGGACCTGGTCCCGATCATCACCGCCATGGGCCTGGCGACCAAACACCTGGGGCTGGGCGCCACCTATTCCACCACCTATTACTCGCCCTTCCACGTGGCGCGGCTGTTCGCCTCGTTGGACCACTTCACCAAGGGCCGGGTTGCCTGGAACGTGGTGACTTCCCTGAACGACTCCGAGGCCCAGAACTTTGGGGTTCGGGAACAGCCTGAGCACGACGACCGTTACGACGCGGCCGACGATTTCATGCAGGCCGCCTGCAAGCTGTGGGACTCCTGGGAGGACGGTGCCGTGCTGCTGGACAAGCAGACCGGCAGGTTCGCCGACCCAGCCAAGGTCCACCGGGTTGACCATGCGGGTGAGTGGTTCCAGGTGCGGGGCCCGCTGACCGTGCCCCGGCCTCCCCAGGGCCATCCAGTGCTGATCCAGGCGGGCCAATCGGAGCGGGGACGGCAGTTCGCGGCCCGCTGGGGGGAGCTGTTGTTCGTGATCTACCCCACCCCCGAAGCCTGCAAGGCCTACCGGGACGACCTTCGCCAGCGGGCGCAATCGGCGGGCCGGGACCCGGATTCGGTGCGGGTGACCCCAGCGGTATACGTGGTGGTGGCTGAGACGCCGGAGAAAGCCCAACAAAAGCTGGAGCAGATAGAGAGCCTGGCCAACCGGGCGGACTCGTTGACGCTGCTCTCTGAGGTCTTCAATTACGATTTTTCCCAGCACCCCGTGGACGAGCCCTTATCCGAGGAAATACTGGCGTCAATGACCGGTCTAAGGGGTTTTTTGGACCGGGTGGTGGGGTTGAGCGGCACGTCGAATCCCAGCGTCAACGACTTTATAAAATGGTCCGGCCGGGGCACCCTCCGCGAACTTCCGCTGTTCACGGGCACCCCGGCCCTGGTCGCCGATCAGATGGAGTCGTGGTTCCATGCCGAAGCCTGCGACGGTTTTGTCCTGGCCGCCACCCACATGCCCGGCGCCTACGAAGACTTTGTGAACCTGGTAGTCCCCGAACTCCAACGCCGGGGCCTATTCCGCCGGGAATACGCCGAAGGCACCCTGCGCGACAACCTGGGGTTTGCGCGGCCGTAGGGCCACCTGGCCTGGTGACAAAAAAGCGCCGGCGGCTAACCCGCCGTGTACTCCACCACCAGCACCGGCCGGTTGGCCGGCTCTTCGTTTTCTTTGGTGTCGAAGCGCTTGGCGGTCCGGGACTTGGATTCGTCGCCCTGGAGCAGCCAGCCGAAATTGCTGGCGGGGTCGTCCAGCCATCTCTGGACATCGGCCACCAGTTGACTGGTCGACACCCAGGTGTAGCTGCCGATGCCTCCTACCGAGGTGGTGGCGCTGGCGGCGGGAAAGAAATCCCCGCCGGGAGTGTTCCAGTCCAGGGACTTGAACACCCTTTGAGTCCAGGTTACGTCCCCCTGATCAGCGTCGGCGCCTGACCCTCCGTTACCGGAGGCGATAGCTTGTCCTTCCTGCCAGTCGGCCAGCACCCGGAGCAGGCCGATATCGGCGTTTCCCGCGACGGTCCGGGACATGTTAAGGGTCAACGAAACGCCGGTGACCGTGGCCCCTGCCGGGAGTCCGGCTGCGATGTCGAAGCCGATCAAGCCCCGGCGTATATCGCCACCGCCGGTCTTACCGGCGAAGAACCCCTGCCCGGCCCCGTTGTTGCGCTGGTCGCCCAGCGTTTCATAGAGGGTGTCGTCTCTGCTTGCGCTCAGCGTCTTATTTAGAGTGGTATCTTCGACGGCGCTGGGCGTTTGATCTAGGGCGCTATCTTCGGCGGCGCTGGGTGTTCCAGCTGCCGGAGCCTTTCAAATATCTCCGCAAGAGCTGTACAACCCGGGATTCCCATCGGTGTGTAGGTTGACCGCGAAAGAGCCGGCCATCAGGGATTCCAGAGTTACATCGACGGTGCTTGATGAGCTGTCCCCAGATGTGTCGCTCAGTCCATAAACCACGCCGCCCAAAGTCGCGCAAACTCCTTCGTGGATGTGGGCCAATGCGGAGATGCCGGCGGTGGCCGACACCACAACCTGGGTCTGGTCTCCCATGGCGGTGAGAGTAGCCCATCCGGTCTGTCCGGAGTCGTTCAACTCGCCCAGCGCGATGGTGAGTGATTGTCCTTCAACCGCGACGTCGCCGCAGGAGCTATAAAGACCGGGGTTCCCATCGGTATGCAGGTTGACCGCGAAACTCCCGGCGATGAGTGACGCCAGCGTGGCTTCAACGGCGCTTGCGGAGATGCTTCCGGAGGTGTCGCTCAACGCATGGGCCACGCCGCCCAGGGTCGCGCAGCTTCCTTCGTGGATGTGGGCCAAGGCGGAGATGCCGGCGGTGGCCGACACCACAACCTGGGTCTGGTCTCCACTGGCGCTGAGAGTGGCGAACCCGGTCTGACCGGACCCGTTCAACTCGCCCAGGGCGATGGTGAGGGAATCGGGACTGGCGTTGATGTTGCCGCAACTGGTGTAGACGGATCCCTCTCCGGCTTTGTGGGTATTGACGGCGAACCCGCCGGCCGTGAGGCTGCTCAATGACACTTCGACGTTGGTAAGCGAGGCTCCCGACCCGCCTTCAAAGCTGGTCAAGGCATGGGCCACGCCGCCAAGGTCGGCAGGTAGGCATTGCCCGGTATGGATATGGACCAACTCGGTTTCCAGACTGCCGGCGGACAGGTTGATGGACACATTGGTGAAGCTGCCCCATCCGGACAGCACGGCGGTCCCGGTCTGGCCCGAACCGCTCTGCTCGCCCAGGATGATCATCGTGGGCTGTGAGTTGTTGATCACGAACCAAACGCCGCCCACGTTCTGGCCCATGGCATCGCCGGGTTTCTCGTCCTTGGCGTAGTAGTAGAGCGGGCTGCTGTCAAAGGTGACCTGTTTGGAGCCGTCGGCCCGCGCCGTTGTTCCGATGCGGGCGGCGGAGACCCCTTCTCCGGGCGCCGGGTCTTCGATGGTAATCAGGGGCGGCCAGGCCAACGCGCAGCCACCGGCGCAGTTGGAAACGTTGGGGTCGTCCTTGGTGAATTGGTACAGGGAGCGTCCGGATGCGTCCATCAGGATAACGCCCAGATCGCCGTTCTCCGAGGCATTGACCGGGGCATTGGTGTACGCGGCCCCGCCGTCGGTGGTGACCACGAACCAAACGCCGCCCACGTCCTGACCCATGGTGTCGCCGGGTTTTTCGTCTTTGGCGTAGTGGTACAGAGGCTTGCCGTTGTAGGTGACTTGTTTTGAGCCGTCCGGGCGCTTGATGGTGCCGATGCGGCTTTCGGCCAGACCTTCACCGGGCGCCGGGTCTTCGACGGTGATCAGGGGCGGCCAGGCCAAGGCGCAGCCACCGGCGCAGTTGGAAACGTTGCGTTCGTCCTTGGTGAATAGATACAGTGAGCGTCCGGCCGCGTCCATCAGGATGGTGCCGAAAGCGCCGTTCTCCATGGCATTCACCGGGGCGCTGGTGTACGTGGCCCCGCCGTCGGTGGTAACCACGAACCAAACGCCGCCCACGTCCTGTCCCATGGTGTCGCCGGGTTTCTCATCCTTGGCATAGTGGTACAGGGGCCAGCCGTTGTAGGTGACTTGTTTTGCGCCGCCGCCCCGGCTGATGGTGCCGATGCGGCTTTCGGCCACGCCTTCGCCGGGCGCCGGGTCTTCGACGGTGATCAGGGGCGGCCAGGCCAAGGCGCAGCCACCAGCGCAGTTGGAGACGTTGCGCTCGTCTTTCGTGAACAGGTATAAGGTGCGGCCGCTGTTGTCCACCAACATGGCGCCCACGGTCTCGTTGAGGCCCACGTTCACGGCGGCACTGTTGTACACTGCTCCGCCGTCGGGGGTGACCACGAACCAAACGCCACCCCGGTCTTGGCCCAACGTGTCGCCGGGATTCTCGTCGGTGGCGTAGTAGTACAGGGGCCAGCCGTTGTAGGCGACCTGGCTGGAGCCGTCTTCGCGTTGGATGACCGTCAGCCGGTTAGAGTTCACGCCTTCTCCGGCTGAGGGGTCGCCGTCGGCCATCAGAGGCGGCCAAGCGGCGGCGCATCCGCCGGAACAATTGGAGACGTTACGCGCGTCCTTGGTGAACAGGTATAGGGTCATGCCGTTGGCGTCCACCAGATGGCTGCCCAAGGACCCTTGGCTGCTAACCTCCACCGTATTGGCGGCTGCCGCCACCGCGGCCGGCGTACTTGTTGGACTTGGGGCCGGCGCGCTGGTTGGCTGAGGCATGGCGGTGGGGGCCGGCGCGCTGGTTGGCTGAGGCATGGCGGTGGGGGCTGGCGGGACTGCGGTTGCCGGTGGCGGTTGAGGCGTATTGGTTGCCGCCGCCCGGGGAGCCGCTGTGGGGTCGTCGCCGCCACAGGCGGCGATCAGGAGAGGGACCAACAGGCCCATCAGTAATAAGAACAGACCCAAGGAGGGCCTGGATTTCTTGATCGAATCTGAAAACCGGAGTATACCGGGCATGGTGTCTCTCCTCGTTGATGGTGATAGGCCACGATGGGATCGGGGCAATCACTAATACGGCGGAGAAAACGTCTTGGATCAAATCGCCGTTAAGACGACGTCAGCGGAATGTCGAAGAGCGTTGGGCTGTCGGAGGCTGGGGGCAAGTCCCCGACGGACAGCGTGATCTCCAGCTTTTCAAGCCGGTTCGGGTCCCCGTCAAGGATCAGCCACATCGCATTGTTGTAACGCCACATCTTGCGCACCGACACCTGGCCATCGCCCTGGGTAAGCCGGACTTGGTACACCGTCTGGTCGCCCTCTGGCAGACCCCAGACCAATAGGCAAGCGGTCCCGGTTTCCGCGGAATAGGCCAGAGACCCGGCCGCTCCGGATGCGGTCCCCGAGCCGCTGAATCGCCACCATTGGTCCGCCATTGCCATGATCTCGATACCATCGTAGGCTAGGTCCAAACGGCGCTCGGACGTAGCGAGGTCGCCGTCAGTCTGGGACCCCCAGACCGACACCACGGCTACGGCCACCGCCAGGACTGTGATCACCGCAGCGACGGGCAACGGCCAAAGGACCGGCCTGCGCCACCAAGGGGCCTTGCTGTCCGGTGTTGCGCGGCTGGCAGGCTCGGGGTGTTTGGGCTCGGCAACCGCCGTCGCCACGATCCGTTCGCGCAGACCGGCCGGCGGCGCAACCTCATCGTTCATTATGGACAGACAGTCAACCAGTGGGCGCAACCCGGCGACGCTGGCCCGGCACTCCGGGCACGAGGCCAGATGGGCCTCAAACAACTTCAGGTCGTCGGCGTCCAGCGCCGAAAGCGCGTAGCCGGCCGCCAGGCCGGCAAATTCATCATGGCTCATCCGTTGAGCCTCCTAGTCCCAGTTCCTGCAAGATTTTCCGGAGCTTCGCCATTCCGATACGGATGCGGCCCTTCACGGTTCCCAGGGGGATTCCCTTTAGCTCGGAAATCTCCCGCTGCGTATAACCTTCAAAATATGCCAGTTCAATGGCTATCCTTTGGTCTTCAGGAATCTGTTCCAAGCATCTCTTTAGCAACTCCCCATCCAGCGTGTTCGATACCTCGGACCAGGTGTCGCTGGGGTTCTCGGGCAACCGCTCAAATTCCAGGGGCAGTTCCCGTGGCGCGATTCCCCGGCGTTTTCTGCCGATGTCGATCGACCGGTGATGGACCACTGCCATGATCCAGGTGCGGGCAGTACCCCGGGCGGTGGAGAACGACCCGGCGCG
>JADFNR010000099.1:10099-13126 GCA_022563275.1 Chloroflexota bacterium
CCAATTCCAGGGGCAGTTCCCGTGGCGCGATTCCCCGGCGTTTTCTGCCGATGTCGATCGACCGGTGATGGACCACTGCCATGATCCAGGTGCGGGCAGTACCCCGGGCGGTGGAGAACGACCCGGCGCGCCGCCAGATATTGATGAACGCTTCTTGGACTGCGTCCTCGGCCGCGTGCACGTCACCCAGCATCCGGAAAGCCAAGGAATAAGCCGACTTTCCGTAGCGATCATAGAGAGCGCCCAATGCGCTCTCATTTCCCACCTGCAGGAGCTGCAGCAAGACCTCGTCTGTGAGTTCTTCCATCTAGCCTTACGTATGCAACGTCGGATGCGGATCAATATTTGACACTAGTATCATGAAACCGGATGGGAGGCCGCTTGCTTCGAGATGCGCCGAACTCCAGATGGTTCGAGGAATGATACCAGAACTCGATTCCAACTTCTTTTGCGTATCCAGGTATCGTTCGTTGTACTTCATTGGGCTGCCAAGCTTGGGTTCCCTCTATGGGGTTTCCCAGTATGTATAATGCGAGGGCCCTGCCCAAGAAAGGCAATCAGAGAAGGCAATCGGATTCTCCAGAGAGGACGCATTCAATATGGCCGAGGTTGATAACCGGATCGAATTGGATTGGGACGCGCTGGAAGTGGGTGAGACCTTCGATAAATTCGAATATCTGCTGACTCAAGAGATGATCGACACCTACCGGCAGGGAGTGATGGACCCGGAAGCCAGTTTCCCGACCATCGCCCATAAAGTGGACGTGCGCCAATACTACGCCAAGTACACCGACGCAGGGTCGGTAAACGCCCGGTGCGCCTTCCATTGCTACAACCCCCCGGTGGCCGGTAAACGGTTGACCGTTACCGCCTGGATCGCCGACAAATACCTCAGAAGGGGAAAGAACTATATCGTTACCGAGGCAGTCTCGGTTGACGAGGACGGCACGCTTATCGACCGGGTGATTACCCACGAACTGAAGCAGCCGTCGGAGGTGGGCAAGAAATGGGGAGGGTAGTGAGAAGCTATGCAGAGGGCGATGAGATAACGCCACTGGTAAAGGAGATGACCCAGGAGGCCATCAATCTCTTCGAGGGCAGCGCCGGCAACACAGATCCTTCGATATTCACTGATGAACATGCCGCCAGAGAGGCATTGGGCACTGAGGGCACCATTGCATCCGGGCGGATGTCACTCACCTTTGCCATCGAGATGCTGCGAAGGCACTTCGGCGCCGAAGTGTTCAACCACACCGGAACGGTGGACCTCAGGTTCCTGAGACCAGTTCGGCCCGGCGATACCATCACCTTCACCGGCAAGGTGACCGGCATCTCCAGAGAAGCCAACGGCAACCGTGTCTCGGTGGAGATTGAGGTGAAGAACCAGAAGGGTGACACGACGGGCGTGGGTCAGGGAAGCGCCGTCGTGCCCAACGCCTTCCTGCCACCGGAAGACCTTTAGCCATCAGAAGTCAGCTGTTAGTGGTCAGCTTTTTTGACCCGGCGTCTCAGACGCCGGGTCTTTCGGTTTCCTGATCGCTGAAGGCTATGAGCTGAGAGCCATTATCCCCAGCGCGGGGCCTCGTCAAGGCCGATTCCCAAAGAAATCTTGCCCACTATTTCCATGGTTAACGTTTTGTTGGATGGGTGAATCTTGACCAAGCGGGCGTCGCGCCACAGGCGCTCGAACCCGCCAGCTTTGAAGATGCTGAACCCGCCCTGAAGGTCCATGCACTCGTCCACAACTTTCCAGGTGCTTTCGGCCGCGTGGAGCTTGGCAGCGGTTAACTTCAGCGCCCAGGCGCCCCCATGGTCGACGCCGTCGGACCAATCCTGGGTGACCCGGTCGAGGTGGGCTTCAACGCCTTCCATGTCGACGACCATCTCTGCGATGGCATGCTGTATCTCCGGGTGGTAGGCCATGCTTCGGGTTAGGGCCAGCGATTTCTTGTTCTTGACATACTCGATGGTCAGGTCGAGAGCGTGCTGGGCGTTGCCATAGTAGACGTTGGCGAAGCCCATCAGTGCCCAGGCGAAGATGCTCAGAACAAACAGGTCTACTCCGCCAAAACCCGCGTCTACAGCGCGTACGATGTATTTGTCCGGGATGAACGCTCCGTCAAGCACCGTGTCTTGGCTCTGAGTGGCGCGCATCCCAACGGTGTCCCATACGTCGTGAATGGTGTATCCGCTGCTATTCCGGGGCATGAAGGCGTGAACGATCTTTGGGGCATCCGGGTCACTGGTGTCCATGCCATGCAGCCCCAGATAGGTCCAAACCGGCGTCAGGCTGCCGAAGGACTTGCGGCCCGTGAATTTATACCCGCCATCGACCTTTTCCGCATTGGTGGTGGAGAGTAAGAGAGGAAGTTCAGCGCCGCTCTCGGCATGTCCCGCGGCGAATATCTCTCCATCCACGGCCGCCTTCAGTATCCATTCGGTGGACATGTCGCCGCTGCGCCATACGTCGGCGGCCACCCCGGTCCAGTAGAAATGCATGTTCACGGCTAAGGCGGTCGCCGCGGAATGGTATCCCAGGCGGCGCTGTTCCTGACACACCTGCGCCAGGTTAAGGCCCAACCCGCCCAGCTCTTTGGGCACGGCGGCCAGGAGATACCCGGCTTCTTTCAGCTCTTTAAAGTCCTCATCGAAGAACGTGTTGTCCCGGTCGTAGCCGGGCGCCCGCTCCATGCAGCGCTTGAGTAGAGCATCTGTCAGGACTGAATCCACTGTGGTAGTCATCGTTCCTTCTCCTCGAGTCTCCGAATTTTGGACTTTGCCGTTGAATCAACTTAGCCTTGTTGGTGTTGGCCTGCGTCACCTTCTGGTCGCAGCCATAGTCGATCGGACACATCGAATGGCGGTAATCGTTCATATTCTGCTTGGCCGGGCTGCGGAAATCAGTCCAATATCTGGAGTTGATCTTCGCTGGCTGCGGCGCATCGTTTCTCAAATCTCCGGAATAAAATGGAATGAAAAACGAGGGCCTACCGTTGATTCCTCCCAAACTTGGTACCTTGTTGGCGG
>JADFNR010000100.1 GCA_022563275.1 Chloroflexota bacterium
TGATTCAATGAACTCCTTGGGCGTTTTACCTTTCAGCGAGCTGTGGGGCCGGACCTCGTTGTAGTCCAACCGCCAGTTCTCTATGATCTCCCTAGCCTGCCTCACGCTCACGAACCAGTTGGTGTTCGAACATTCATCTCGCAGCCGGCCGTTGAAGCTCTCGGCAAAGGCGTTCTCCACCGGCTTGCCGGGACAGATGAAGTTCAACTTGACTCCCCTGCGATAGGCCCACTCGTCCATGGCCTTGCCTGAGGTGGACCCCATTAGTTGGACAGGTTTGGTGCGAAGTTAAGTGAGAGTCCCGCCGTCTTCCCCATGATTGGCAATGCTCCGGTTGGTGACCTCCTAGTACTTGCTTGCAATAATCAGCGTTATTCAATCCGCTCATGGTGAGCCCGTCGAACCACCGCTTGGGTTGAGATTGCTCTCCGCCATGTGCATGACTTATGCGCATCCTTCGACACGCTCAGGACGAACGGAGAAACCGTCGCTGCCCTTCCTGGTGATCCTATTGCCGTTGGTGGTGAGCTCAGACCGCAGTCGAGCGCCGATTCTATCGAGCGTCCTCCCCGATATATCGGGGGACCTGTCGAACCACGCTACTAGTCCAAGATCACTATCGCTTCGACCTCCACGTCCAGTCCCGGCTCGGCCAGGGCGCTGATCTCGATCAGGGAGTTGGCCGGATACTGCTCCTGGAAATGCTTGGCGAATAGCGCCCTCTGCTCCTGGGAGTCGAGCTGGTAGTCGGCGATGCTGGTCACGAAGCAGGTCAACTTGGCGAAGCTGCCGGGCCCGGCGCCTTCCGCCGCGGCCACAGCCACGAGACGGCCCAACGTCACGTCCAGCTGCTCCATCATGGACTTGCCCTGTGCGTCCGTGCCCCGGGCTGTGCACCCGGAGATGAACATCGTATTGCCCGCTATGACGGCCCGGCTGTAGGTGGGACCCGCGGGCGCGATGTCCGGATACTGCTTTCGTTCCAATGCCATCTTGTCCTCCTGATCGCCAAATAGGTACTTATCTTAATGAGTTGGATTCTAATCAAATCTCGAGACCGAGTCACCATACGGTCTAGCACGACGCATACTTAGCCCCTATAATTCGGGAGTCCCATCAGGCGGGTGTAGCTCAGTGGTAGAGCTCCAGCCTTCCAAGCTGGCCATGTGGGTTCGATTCCCATCACCCGCTCCACTTCGCAAACCAAAAGAGGTCCCTCCCGATGAATCGGGACGGACCTCTTATTTTTTCTGATATTAAGCCGGGCTCTCAACCCGTCAGCAGGCTCCTGGCCGCCTCCCGCACCGCTTCCCCGTCCAGCGCCACCTCGTACTTGCCGTCATCCATCTTTCTGAAAGCATCATCGTTGTTGAAGCTCTTCAGCAATTCCGCCACCGCCTCTTCCCGCCTTTCTTCGGGGATCTCCACCGGCCGGCCGGACTCGCCCAGGTGACGGTTGATCTCATGGGTGATCAGTTCTGCTTCAACATACCGTTGCTGAATCAGGTTGATCTCGCCCAGGTGCTTGCCCAGGTAACACCCGCCAAACTGGATGGACTCGCTGTGACGCCCTTCGAAGTCGCCTTCGCTGCGGTACTTGGGCTCCAACTCTTGGGCCTCCAGGTAGTCCCGGATCTCCTGGTCTTCGGGGTCCGGGTTCTCCAGATTGGAGATCATGACGACGGTATACATGAAGAAATCGGCCGGCTCTACTTTGATGATCACCTGGAGTCCTCCAAAAAACGCGGTTGCGCCGCCCGCCCGCGCCTAGCGGCCCACCGCCTCTAGGATGCGGTCCACATGGAATTCTCCCTGTTCCAATGTTTTGTCATCGACGCCGTTCATTACCTCGATCACGGCGTCGTTGTAGGGAGTCGGGATGGACACCTCAAGGCCCTTCTGAGCGACTAAACCGTTCATAAAATTAATCTCCGAGCGCCGGCCCTTTTTAACGTCCTGGGCCATGGACGCCAGCCAGTTGACCCGGCCTCCGTGAGAGGCCATGTGGGCGTCAAGTTCCTCGAACACGTCCCCCTTATCGGCGTCGGCCCAGGTCTCGGCGGGCAGACCCTGGATGCCAACCACGTTCAGGCCCATGGCCAAGCCAACCTTGGCGGCTTCCTTGGCCAGGTTGATGCGGATCACGCGGCAGCGGGGGTCTTCGGCCATCTGCTGCGAGCCGAGTCCAGTTGAGGCGGAGAGTCCGTTGCCCATGGAGTTCTGGCAGAGCTTGGCCCAACGCTCGCCCCAGAGGTTATCGGTGGCGTAGGCCCCGTCGATATTATCCAGGAGCGCGGCCACTTTCTCGGCGCGGGGCGTGATGCGCCCGTCCTGTTCCCCGACACGGAACACTGTGTGGCCCGAGTCCCGGCCCACCGCGCCGCCGCGGGTGACGAGGCCCGGCTCCCACAGCGCAACCTCGATGTGAGAAGCGATGCACCCAAGCTGCCGCGTGGGCCCTACGATCTCGCCCATGGGGACGTCGTTCCAGCAGTTCTGCAGAGAGACGAAGAAACCGTCGTCCCGCACGTAACGCTTGATGAAATGGGTGGCCCACTCGGTGTCGTAGGACTTCACCGAGATAAAGACAAAGTCGAACGGCTCAGAGATGTTTTGGGCCTCGGTCAGGTGCATGGCCTTCACCGGCACGGTGAACGGACCCTGGCTGCCGGTGACCTGGAGGCCGTCCTTACGCATCTTCTCCACGTGCTCCGGCCACATGTCCACGAAGGTCACATCTTCGCCGATCTTGCTCAAGAAGGCCCCAACGTAGCTGCCCAGCGCGCCGGCGCCCATGATTCCGATCTTGTCGCCCATCTCGTTTCTCTCCTGTGCCAGGCGGCTCCGGCTGCTTACGGAGTCCCCAGGTGGGCCAACTTGACGTTGTAGATCTGGTCCAAGGCCTGAATCTCTTCCATCACCTCAGGAGGCATGGGGTCGTCCAGCCCGATCACCATCATGGCCCGGCCCCTGAGGGCCAAGCGCCCCACTTCCATGAAACTGATATTGATGTTGTGGCGGCCGGCGATCATGCCCACGGCGCCGATGGAACCCGGCTGGTCCTGGTTGTCCACGAACAGCAGATAGGGCGTGGTGGGAACGATGTCCAACCAGTAATCGTCGATCTTCACGATATGGGGCTCATTCCGCAGCGACGTCCCTGCGAGGGTGATCTTGCCTTCGCTGGTCTCGATAGTGGCGCTGATCATGCTGGAGTACTCACGGGCCGAGGTATTGTGCTGCTCGGTTATGTTGAGGCCACGTTCCCTGGCCAATACCGGCGCATTGATCAGGTTCACCTGCCCCGTGGTGATTGGCTCCAAAAGCCCGGCTAACACGGCCGCCTGCAGCGTGCGGGTGTCGTGCTCGGCGATCTCCCCTTCATAGCTGATTGTGATGCCCAGGAATTGGCCTTCCGCCAGGTGGGTCAACAGTTTGCCCACCACGGTGGCCACCGGCATATAGGGGGCCAGGACCGCATGCACCTCTGGGGGTACGAACGGGGCGTTGACCGTGTTTCGGGCCGGTTCCCCGTTCAAAACCATCAGGACCTGCTCGGCGGCCTCGATGGCAACCTCCCGTTGGGCCTCTTCGGTGGAGGCGCCCAGGTGGGGCGTCACCACGACTTTTGGGTGCCCGATCAGTTCTTTGTTCTCCGGCGGTTCCTGGGCGAAGACGTCCAGGGCGACACCGCCCAATTGGCCCGATTCCAACCCGTCCAGGATCGCCTGCTCGTCCACCAACTCGCCACGAGCCACGTTGATCAGCCGCGCTCCAGGCTTGAGCAGGCCCACCTCTTTGCTGCCGATCATGTGACGGGTGCCGTCGGTCAAAGGAGTGTGCAGGGTGATGAAGTCTGAGCGGGCCAACAGCTCTTCCAACGAGACGAGATCGACGCCCATGCGCTTGGCGTAGTCCGGGGATACAAATGGGTCGTACGCCACCAACCTCATGTCGAAGCTCTGGGCGCGGTGGGCCACTTCCGAGCCCACCCGGCCCAGTCCGCAGATGCCCAGAGTTTTGTTGCGGACCTCAACGCCCATGAAGGCGCTGCGTTTCCACTCGCCGGACTTCAGTGACTGGTGGGCCATGGGCACGTTCCTGGACAGGGCCAGCATCAGAGCCAAGGTGTGCTCGGCCGCGGCCACGGTGTTGCCCGTGGGAGCGTTGACCACGGCGATGCCGGCGCTGGTGGCCGCGTCCAGGTCAATATTATCGACTCCGATTCCGGCACGGCCGACCACCTGCAATTTCTTGGCGGCCTTGATGACCTCTTTGGTCACCTTGGTCTCACTGCGGACCAACAAGCCGTTGTACTGGCTGATCACGGCCAGCAGTTCCGGCGGTTTCATACCCGTTTTAACGTCTACCTCGGCGCGGGTCTTAAGCAGTTCAACACCCTCCGCGCCGATGGGGTCTGCTACCAGAATTTTGGGCATGCAAGTCTTCCTGATGTTTGATGGGTTTTTAACACCGCCAGGCTCAAGTTATGCTGCGTTCCAAGCCTGCTATGACGGCGAATAAACTATAGCACAATCAATGTCAAACGGCGGCAGGTATATGGGCTCGCAGTCTGCTTGACCCCAATGCCGCCGCAGGCTAGGATAGGCGCTGACCAGAGGCCGCCCGCGCTCAATTGGACCATCGCCGCAGGTCCCTGTGCCACTGATCCCATCCGTTCTCCGCCGGCGCCAGACCCAAGCCTCAGCATCCCACAGGTGATTACATGTTCCTGATGCGGTTCACCGAACGCGCCTACACCAACTACACCGAAGAGGCCGTGAGAAACAGTCCCAACCAAGCGGTGCGGCTGACCTTCTCCAACAGCAACTTCGACCCCAAGGTCGGCGCCCGCCAGTACAGCGAGTACCTGGACGAGTACGAGTATTGCGAAGAGGCTGGTTTCGACGGGCTGATGCTCAACGAGCACCACAACACCCCCACCTGCCTGGGCGCAACGATGAACCTGGAAGCGGCCATCCTGGCCCGCACCACTAAGAAACCCAAGATAGTGCTTCTGGGAAATCCCCTGCCCACCTTTGAGAACCCCCTGCGCGTGGCCGAAGAACTGGCCGAGATCGACATGATCTCCAACGGACGGCTGGTGTCGGGCTTCGTTCGCGGCACCGGTGTGGAGAGCCTGGCCGCCAACGTGAACCCCCTCCACAACCGGGAGCGGTTCGAGGAGGCCCATGACCTGATCATGAAGATCTGGACCACGCCGGGCCCCTTCCGCTGGGAGGGCAAGCACTACCAATTCCGGGTGGTCAATCCCTTTCAAACTCCGTTGCAGAAGCCCCATCCGCCGGTGTGGATACCCGGCCTGGGCAGTCCGCAGACCCTGGTCTGGGCGGCCGAGAGAGGCTACCCCTACATCTACCTGGAGACCGACCCCCAAGGCACCCAGGACATGATGGACATCTACACCGAGACCGCCCGGGAGAACGGCTACGAGCCGGGCCCCGAGAATTTCGGCTACCTGTGCCGCATCCACGTGCAGGACACCGACGAGAAGGCCTACGAAGCGGGAAAGGGCTTCCTGACCGGCAATGTGGGCGTGGGCCGGGTCCCGGTGCCCAAGGACTACATGCTGCCAGTCGGCTACAGCGGAAACCGCAACGACCCCAGGGTGGCCAAATACCAGGGCCGCGTCCGCAAGGACCCCTTCCTGGGACTGGGTCTGGAAACCGCGTCTTACGACGAGATACTGGCCTCCAACCGCTGGATCGTTGGCAGCCCGGAGACCGTAGTCAGGAAGCTGCGGGAGGTGCTGTCGGTGGTTCGCCCGGGGATCCTGGGCGTCTGGACCAATGATGGCGACACCACCCATGCCGACACGATGAACTGCTTGAAGCTTATGGGCGAGGAAGTCCTGCCCGCCCTCCGTGAGATCGGCAAAGACCTGGAACTGACAGACCCGTTTCAAAAAGCAGCCGCAGCACTAAGCTGACAGCTATCAGTCCCGATTCCATCGGGACAGTCAGCTCTCGGGTTGGCTACACATAGAACATTCAGAACACAAGATTTACGAAAAAGGCCGGGCATCGCCCGGCTCAAGGCTGAAAGCTGACGGTCCCGATTCCATCGGGACTTTCAGCCTCCGAAGGAGAGAACATGGTTGCCTTTACCGAAGAGATGGTGGACGTCGGCGGAGCCAAGGTCCACACCCTGAAGGGCGGCTCGGGGGAACCCCTGCTGCTGCTCCACGGCGCCGAAGGGAACAGCGGTTGGCTTCGATTCGCCGACGCCCTGGCCGAGAAGTACACGGTCTACTACCCCTCCCATCCCGGCTACGGGAAATCGGACCGGCCCGACTGGCTGGAGACCATCCCCGACATGGCCTGTTTCTACACCTGGTACCTGGAAACACTTGGTCTGGAGGGCATCCGGACGATCGGTTTCGCCATGGGCGGATGGATCGCCACGGAGATTGCCGCCATGTGCAACCACTCATTCAGCAAGCTGATGCTGGTGGGCGCCGCAGGCATCAAACCCAACGTGGCCGAGATCACCGACATCTTTATCATCAGCCCCGCCCAGGTCCTGGAGTTGATGTTCCACGACTCCAACCAAGCCCCCGAATACCAGGCGGTCTACGGCAGAGAGTTCACGCCCGACGAGTTGATGGACGCGGAATCCAACCGCGAGATGGCCGTGCGCCTCTGTTGGAAGCCCTACATGTACGACCCACGGCTCAGCAGCCTGCTGGGCCGGGTCAAGATTCCCACCCGCATGGTCTGGGGGCGGAACGACGCCATCGTCCCGCTGGAATGCGGCGAACTCTTCAAGAAGGCGATAAAAGGTTCCGACCTGGTGGTCATCGACAACTGCGGCCACTCGCCTCAGATGGAGAAACCCGAAGAATTCATCAAGACCGCCCTCGATTTTCTGGCGTAATCTAGCTAACAGCTATCAGCAGTCGGCAGTCAGAAAAAGCTGAAAGCTGATCGCTGACAGCTTTCTCCAAAGGAGAAAACATTGAGTCTGGACGTTTATTACTTCACCGAGATGCCCTACCACTACATCACCGATGAACTGGCGGAGCAGTGGCCATCCCTGCGGCTAACCTTCCCCAACAGCTACTTCGACCCCAACAAGGCCACCGACCTGTTCAAGCGCTATCTGGACGAGTACCAGTACGCCGAGGAGGTGGGCTTCCATGGGTTGATGATCAACGAGCACCACAACACCCCATCATGTATGGACGTTGAGGTGAATATCACCGGGGGCATCCTGGCCCGCCTGACCTCCAAGGTCAAGATATTGATGCTGGGCAACATGCTGCCCACCTCGGACAATCCGCCAAGGCTTGCCGAAGAGATCGCCATGTTGGACGTTATCTCCGGCGGCCGGATAGTTTCCGGTTTCGTCCGGGGCATCGGCGTGGAGACCTGGGCCAACAACACCAATCCGGTGCACAACCGGGAGCGGTTCGAAGAATGCCACGACCTGATAATCAAGACCTGGACCACGCCCGGCCCCTTCCGCTGGGAGGGCAAGCACTACAACTACCGGGCGGTGAACCCGTGGATGGTGCCGGTGCAGAAGCCCCATCCTCCAGTTTGGGTGCCGGGGACCGGCAGTCCGGAGACCGTGGAGTGGGCGGCCAAGTACCACTACACCTACGCCGCTTTCCTGACCGAGATCAGCAGGGCCAAACAGTTGTTCGGGAGCTACCGCGACCACGCCGCTGAGAACGGCTGGGATGCCGGCCCGGACAAGTTCGCCTTCATGATCTGCGTCCACGTCAACGAGACCGACGAGAAGGCCCAGGAAACGGGCAAGGCTTTCATGTGGCGCATGGGCCATCCCCTGAAAGGCCCCAAGGAATACTGGGCCCCGCCGGGATATTTCTCCAGGGCAGGCACCGCCGCCGCCGCCCTACGCCGGCAGCGGCCCATGAACGAGATGTCCTACCAGGAGCTGCAGGACAACTATCACCTGGTGGTGGGCAGCCCGGACACGGTCATCAAGAAGCTGCGGCACATCAAGGAGGAACTTGGCATCGGCTCCCTTCTCCTTGAGGCCCAGGGAGGCCCGCTGTCCCACGAGGACACCATGCGGTGCCTGAAACTGATGGGCGAGGAAGTGATTCCGGCTTTGCAGGATTAATCTCTCAGGACGCCGGTCCTGCCCAGGTGGGCGGGAACTTATCGGCCGAACGGCCCGCCAAGCTTGGTCCTCAATTCGTCCACGGAATACCCAATGTCGTGCAGAAGGGACTGGACCTCGGGGTTGGACAACGAGGATAAGAAAATCCTGCGCGCGGTGGTGGCCGGCGGTTCATCAGGTTGGGAGCCGGCAAAGATCTCTTGGGCGAATCGCAAAGAGGATTTCATCGCTGTGGCCCACAGTTCACTCGCGGCCGGATCGTTCCTTTCCACCATTATGAGTTTCCCTCCGCCGGGGGGATGAACATGCTCTGGGTAAGGCGTGGGCGCGGCTTTGGCAGGTTTCCGCACCTTGCCAACGTGCATCTTATCGAGTCTTCTTTCAACGGTGTAGTCGAAATCGATATGGCCCTCATAGCTGCGGCCGAACGGGTTCGTTGTCGGAAGGTTCTTCATCGCCCAATCGCGGATGTGGTAGACCGTTACTCCCAACTCTTTGGCCAGGGACAGATCAGAATCCCTTAGGCGGTACAAGGACGCTCCCGCCAAGTGGACAAAGCCGGGGTTGTGCTGCATCGCGATGGCTTCCTGCCAGGCGATCTCCCACACGACATAAGCCTCGTGTAGGGAGAAGGCATCATCGCTGGGTTTATCGTGCTGCGAAAGATCAGCCATCACGAACCTAGATCAGGCAGGGCACCGACATCTCGCCGCAGGTGTCCCGGATCCAATCGGCCACGTCGGGATGCAGCGGTATGCCCTCTTCGCGGCGGACCGCTTCCACCTCGGCCTCGGGTTGGCCCGCCACCAGCACGCGGTCGTGGCCCGGCGCCGGCTTGGTGGTCTTCATCATGGTCAGCCATTCGTCCATCTGCACCTTGAACGGCCCGACGTCGGTGAACGCGTCGATACTGTAGGCCGCCACCATATGGCCAAAGTTGGGCCTGCCGGGGACCGCGCCGTAGCCAAACCCGGTTAGCACCCCAGCCAGGATGTCCACCATGCAGGAGAAGCCGTAGCCTTTGTGGGAACCCAGTTCCCGGTCGCTTCCCAAGGGCAGCAAGGTGAACTTCTCCGGGGCCGGTCCCGCCTCCATGATCGGAGTGCCGTCTTCGCTGGCCAGCCATCCACCGGGAATCTCCACGCCCAGGCGCGCCGCGATGCGGATCTTGTTCACCGCCACCGAACTGGTGGCCACATCGAACACGAAGGGCGGTTCGTTCAGGGCCGGCACGGCGATGGCGATTGGGTTGGTGCCCAACCGGGGCTCGGCGCCGAATGTGGGCAGCACCTGGGGCGGGCAACTGGTCATGCAGATGCCGATCATGTCGTGCTCCAGGGCCAACATGGCGTGGTAGGACGCCATGCCCAGGTGCCGCGCGTTGCCGATGGTCACCATTCCCACGCCCACTTTCTTGGCCTTCTCGATGGCGATATCCATGGCCTTGGGCGTGACGATCGTCCCCAGACCGCGGTCGGAGTCCACGGTGGCCGTGCTGGGGGTCTCTCTGATCACCTTCCAATCGGGCCGGGGATTGATCGACCCTTCCTGATAGCCCGTGATGTAACTCTTCAGCATGTTGGAGACGCCGTGGGAGTCCACGCCGCGCAGGTCGGCCAGAACTAGAACGTCGGCGGACAGAAGGGCGTCCTCGGCTGGCACGCCCAGCTTCTCGAAGATGCCGGCCGCCGTCCTTTTCAGGTCGTCTCCCTGAACGAATTCGGCGTCGTCGTGGCTAATCTTGAATTGCTCTAGCAATCTATATCTCCTTGGCCTGTCCCAATCTGCAGGCTGGGCGCTCACCCCGGGCCGCTCAGTCGTGATAAACGGGATTATAGCATTCGGTCTACACGCTGGGCCTCGCCTTGGCCTGAGTCTGCCACGTTGCTATAATCCCGCCAGCCCAGGCGAACGCAGATCTTCCCCACAGGTGCCGCATGACCAACCCCAGAGACCAGGCTTTGGACTACCTTTCCCGGCTGGGCAGCAACCCGGCGACGGCCTTTCGAGAGAACGGAGTTGCCGGCACGGTTAAAGCCATCCTGGCGGAGTTGGGACTGGAGCACCGTCAGGACGCCTTCGGGAACATCATCGCCAAAATTACCGGCGCTGACCCAATCACCGATCCCCTGGCCATCGTCGCCCACATGGACCACCCCGGTTTTGAGATAACAGCCAGCCATCCTGATGGTCAAAACGAGGGCTACATCGCCAAAGCCATGGGCGGCGTGCCCCAGTCGAGCTTTGAAGCCGGCGTTCCGGTGCAAGTCTTGCTCCCCGACGGCAGCCGGGTGTACGGCAAAACCGCCGGGAAGTATGGTGACGATGGCGAACGTCAGGTCTTGATCAAACTGGAGCAGCCCCAGGATTTGGAACCGCCCCTCTCCGTGGTCTTTGACCTGGTGGATTTCGAGCTCGACGGCCAGCACATCCGCATGCGGGCCGTGGACGACCTGGCTGGGTGCGGCAGCATCTTGGCAGCCCTGGCCCAGCTCACGGCGGGCGATGCGCCACCGGGAGACGTGTACGGCGTCTTCACCCGCGCCGAAGAGGTTGGCCTGGTGGGCGCCAGGCTCATGGCCGAGGCGGGCACCCTGCCGCCGGAAACGTTGGTGATCTCCGCCGAGTCCAGCCGGACCCTGCCCGGAGCGGAGATGGGCGAAGGGCCGGTCATCCGGGTCGGCGACGCCGGGTTCACCTTCACCGCCGACGCCGAATCGGTGCTTATCCGCGCCCGGGAGATCCTCCAGAAGCGGGACGGCGGGTTCAAGTGTCAGCGTCAACTGATGAGCGGCGGCACCTGCGAGGCCAGCGCCTTCGCCGTGTTCGGCTACCAGACCACCGGCATCGCCTTCCCCCTGGGCAACTATCACAACGGCGCGCCCGAGGGCCGCATCGAAGCCGAATACATCCATATCGACGACTACCTGGGCGGCGTGGAACTGCTCACGGAAGCGGCCCGCCGGGTTTCCGACCGGGCCAACACCGCCTTCCGCCAACGCCTGCGTGAGGTGCCGCCGGAGATGCGGCAACGGATGCTGGACACCAGCGGGTGAGGCCGTAGCCACGGATACGCCGCCCGCTAACTCATCGTTCGGAGAGGAAAAATGGCCGCCACAGACATAGCGTTCCTGTCAGCCACGGAACTGGGTTCCGCCATCCAGTCCAAAGAGGTCTCTCCGGTGGAGGCGGTGGAAGCCTATCTGGAGCGCATCGAACGCATCGACCCCCAGGTCAACGCCTACATCACGGTCTGCGCCGACCAGGCCCGGCAGGAAGCCCTGCAGGCCGAGGCCGAGATCCGGCGCGGCGAATACCGGGGCCCGCTCCACGGCATACCCATGGGCATCAAGGACCAGATCTACACCAAGGGCATCCGCACCACCGACGGCTCCAAGATACGGTCCGATTTCGTGCCCAAGATTGACGCCACCGTGGTGACCAATCTGAAGAAGGCCGGGGCCATCCTGCTGGGCAAGCGGGAATTGAAGATACCCTGCGCCCGCAAATGGAACGTCAGACTCGTGCTGATATGCAGAGCGAGCCTTCCCATCAGGTCGTAGACAATGAGATTGCCTACCGCTGGAGCCAAGAAGAATCAGCGATGGGTAAGCTGACTAATGAAGAAATGGAAGTGGTCTACAAGAACGGCATGAAGCCTAGCGAATACTTGGCTCACAAGGACTGAGATGGTTCAAGAGATCGAAGTAGTAGAGGTTGATATTGACGGGCGTACCTTTTGGGTGCGCCCTGCCGGTTCCCGGGTGTTGCAGTCCAACAACGTGGTGGCCGAAGGGTTGGCGGTTTCCCTGGACAATTCGAGACAATCAAATTTTTACGAACCAAAATTGATTATCCTCGCCATAATGCTGCAGAACTTTATACTTATAGGCGAATTCTGATACTGCCTTAATAACGCCATGTCCACTAATGTGTCCGAAATCATCTCCACACATCACTCCGAACTCTTTAAGTTTGGGATACCATGCCTCTAAATCTGCCAGGACTGCGTCATAACCGTGATCGCCGTCCAAATAAACGAAGTCAAAGTATTCATTTGAAAACATTCTTGCAGCGTTTAGCGAAGTATCTCTGATAATTCTGACTTTGGGGTTATTGGAAAACTTGATTTTAAGCTTTTGATACATGGGTTCATAAAAGGAATCATCTTTTGTAACTCCGGTGTTGATGTCCATATACTGCCTCCACGGATCTACTAAGACCAATTCCTTGATGTTAAGAAAATCAAGTATCCTTTGCGCGTTGTGTCCCTCGTAAACTCCAACCTCTACTCCAATCAAGTGCTTCAAAGGTTCTTGCTGGTCTTTATCCCAATAATCCTTGTTATAAGTGAAATGAAATCTCTTTAAAAAATAGAAAGGGCTTCTTGCCAATGGTCTATGGTTTATTCCCCTCATCAAAACTAGAGTTAATGCAAATGCGCCAATATAGTGGACTGATAGAAATATTGTCATAAAAAATACGTTATTCAAGCTCATTTCTAACAGGCCAAGAAATACCGTTAAGACTACCAACGGAAAGATGAATAATAGGGTAACAAACGCTTTCTTCGATTCGACTACGGCATCCAATAGAAGATTGAATATGAGGTGGACCCCATTAGTTGGACAGGTTTGGTGCGAAGTTAAGTGAGAGTCCTGCCGTCTTCCCCATGATTCGCGATGCTCCGGTCGGTGACCTCCTACTACCTCTCGTGGATTAAAAGGACGTGTTAGTTCGACGTCCGATTGCTCACTCTAGGTGGTGGAGGTCGGACAACTCAAGATGTCGAGCCAACTAACTGATGATACAATTCCAGGTACTTCAAGGCCATCGCCCGGCTGCTGAAGTGCTGCTCCACATGCCGTCTGCATTCCCGCGGGTCAAT
>JADFNR010000101.1 GCA_022563275.1 Chloroflexota bacterium
TTCAATATGGTGGTGTTTTTGACCAACATGGACAACTGGGAAAAGTTCAACGAAGTATTCCGGGAGTTTGTGCCCAACCCACCCTGCCGGGCGGTCATCGGCACCACCGGCCTGGCCCAGAAGCCGCTAACCATCGAGATCGTAGACTGTTTCGCATACCGGGTCTCGGATTAAAAAGAGCGGCTGATCCGAGTGCCCATTCCAAGATTACAGACCGGATTGGAGAACAAGATGGCGAACCTGACACTGGCCTACAAAGCAAGGGCCTACAGCACCGGGACCCTGGGAAGAGCGATATGCAATGCCCGTACCCATCACTTCGTGGCCGATGACGCCGGCGGTGAGGAATTGGGCGCCGGCGAGTTCTTCTTTGCCGGAATCACGGCTTGCGCCGTGAACATGGTTGAACGCCTGGCCGATAAGGACGACATCGCCCTGGAGTGGATGGACGTTGGAGTCGAGTCCTACCGGGACGCGGACGCCGACCACGGCGACCTGTCGCTTTACGACGCCATCCGGATCAAGTTCGAGATGTGGGGTGTTGACGACGAGGACGCCCGCAACTTGGTTGAGTTGTGGAAAAAGCGTTGACCCCTCTATGGTTCGGTCGCCGTGGCGACCGCTGATACCACCGTGGAGTTGGTCTCCCATACGGAAAAACACCGGTAGCCGCAGCGGCTGATCGCCGCCGGCCCGGGACCAATCACAAAATCCAACGGCTGAGAATCATCAGCCGGGGAAGATATATGCGCATCTGCTCTTTCCTGCCCAGCGCCACCGAGATGGTCTACGATCTTGGCCTTCAAGACCAGCTTTACGGTGTGACCCACGAATGTGACTACCCGCCGGAGGCCAGGAACAAGCCCCATGTGGTGCATAGCGTCTTTGAAGGCCAGGAGCCGACCAGCGGTGAGATCAGCAAGGTGATCGCCGAGCGATTGGCCCAGGGTCTTGGCATCTACGAGTTAGATGTGGAACTGATCAAAGAAGCTGAGCCCGACCTGCTGATCACTCAAGCCATCTGCGAGGTTTGAGCCATCTCGTCTCGGCAGGTGGCCGAGGTAAGCGTGGGGTTGGCCAAGGAGCCGGAGATCCTATCCTTGGACCCGATCCATATCGGCGACGTGGTCGAGGACCTCAACCGGATCGGCCGGGCCACCGGCACCGAAGCTAAGGCGGCCGAAATCACCGCCGGGCTTACCGCCCGCATCGAAGCGGTGGCCGAGCGGGCCAAGGACGCCGACAGCCATCCAAGCGTGCTCCATGTCGAATGGGCCGACCCGGTGATGTGCGGCGGGCATTGGGTGCCCGAGATGACGGAGTTGGCCGGCGGGACCAACAGTTTTGGCGACAAGGACACCGGGACTTTAAAGTTGGACTGGGACGAAGTGGTGGCCAGCCAGCCTGAGATCATCATCATGATGCCCTGTGGCTTCGACGTGAAGCGGGCGCTGGAAGACATGCCCGTGATGGCCGCCAGGGACGGCTGGGCATCGCTGCCCGCGGTGAAGAACAACCGGGTCTACGTGGTGGATGCGGGGGCTTACACCAGCCGCTCGGGTCCCCGGTTGGTCACTGGACTGGAGATCATGGCGGAGATGATTCACCCGGAGCTGTTCTCGGGCCTGATACCCGAATCGGCGGCGCTGCGTCTTTATGGCGACCTGACCAAAACCGGGTAGGCAAGCAGGTTAGCGGATAGCCACCGCCGCACCAATAATCGTTACTAATTTCGCTCGCGGCGCCTATCGTCCTAGTGAGCGCTATCCGGTATTTCTGGTGCGCGCTTCGACTCTGCTTCGCAGAGGTTCTTCGCTCAGAGCCGACAACGGCTGTGACAGGTGGAACACCTCTGCCATCAACTTGTAAACTTCCATGTCCTCGGCCGCAAGGGCAATCAAAGCATCGAAATATCGACGGCGTTTCGGGTCATCGGGCGGCCGGTCCCCTTTGGTCAATGGATAGGCGAAATCGGATCTTGCGGCCAAAGCCCACGGCGTGGCAACCACTTCCGCGGCTTTAGCAAAAAAGGCGCAGGGCAGCCTCTCAAGCCCATCAGATCCGGCCGCCCGCTCCATCAAAAGTTGCTTCAATTCTCTTACCTGTAGGGCGGCAGAGCTCATTCCCTGGGCGTATATGGGGTTGAAACTGCAAATGGCATCGCCGAGGACAATAAACCCTTCAGGAAAATCGGTGAGTTCCTCGTAACGGCGCAACACACTAGTCGGAAACCGGTATTGCACGATCTCGGCAACTCGCTCTGCGTCTTTGATAAGTTCGTAGAGCTTGGGTGTGTGTATTGACCTTGCGAATGCATAGAAGCCACTTGGGTCGGACGGTGGGTATTCACCGAAACGCCCAAACAAAGTCAGGTGCCAGGTCTGGTCCTCGATCTCTTCCATGAGCGCGCCTTTGGTGTAATCGGGAGCGGGACCGGTGAAGCTCAACAACCGCTCCGGCTCGTCATAGTGATTCGGAATTCGGAATTTCGTACTAGAGTATCCAAAGTCGACTCCGATGGAAGTTTCCTCGGGCGCACGAAATCCGAGATCTTGGACCCAGCGTGAGGCCCTGGAACCCCTGCCGCCAGAGTCCACTACCAAGTCGGCGGCGAGGGTATCCGCACCTCCAGGACAATCGAAGGACACGCCTTGAACCCGTGCGTTTCCGTACATCAAACTTTGAACCGAACAACCGTATCTAACACTTATGTTGGGAATCTCCAACGTACAGCGCCGTACACAGTGTTCCAAAAGACCACGGCTCTGGCTGTAGACATCGAAACCGAGATCGTAAGGGCGTTTCACCGTTCCAAACCTATTGTAGGCTTTGCCATCAGGTAGATAGAACGCGTTTCCCACACCGGCTCTGTAGCGTACCGCGCCGAGTGCATCCAGTTTGTCAGTGAAGTCCGGATATAGGGACGACATCACTTGGCGTCCACCCAAGAGCAACACGTGCAGATGGTCCGCCTGTGGGACAGACTTGTGATTGTTGGGATTGTCCTCGATGTGATCCCTCTCGAGTATCGTGACCTGGTCAAAATGATCGGCCAGCACCCGAGCCGTCATCAATCCTGACAAGCTACCGCCGATGACGACGGCCCGGCGGCCGAGCATCCTCGCCATGATCTCACTCCTAGCCGGAACTTATAGCACGCCAGAACCAATGCTCCGCGCAGGCCGTTACCAAACGATCTCGGCGCTACCACTGGCTTTCGCTCCTTTGGCGATGCTGGTTCCGTCGGCGCAAGTTACTCCCACCAGGTAATCAAACTCACCGGTGCCGATCTCTGAGTTGGTCGGGTCTGAATCTGGCCCAAATTTCTTGATCATGCGCAAGAGCTCTTCTCCCAAGAATCTGGCGGTCGTTTTAGCTTTTTCTTCAGACGCGGCGCACTCTATGTTCAATGCGAGGGAAATTTCACGGCCGTCCTGTTGTATCGTCGCTTCTAAGAGCTCTCTATTTCTATACGAAGCTTTGATTGCGAGCTGCTTCATGGAATCGCGAAATATTGGCCCGTCGTAGGCTGCCGGTTTGCTTTCGACATCGGTAACTGACGAATCTGAAGCCGGTTGTGTTGCTTCGCCGCCACAAGCGATCGCCGCCAAAGCCAGAAGGCCGAACACCAACAATATCCCTGTCTTAAATACCTGTTTCATGAGAGTCCTCCTGTTTGAAGCCGGGTAAACCCAACCTCAAAAACATAACGTGGCATCATCATGAGACTCGGCCTAAGGGTCGGACATCGGGAAGATTCCCGATTTTTGCCAAAAGGAGATCTAGGAGTAGGACCTGGGTCCTAAGCAGGTGTGCCAATAAAGTAATCAGAGCTAGAAGGAGGTTTGCAGCGCCATAATGGCTTCAGAAAAATCGAAACAGGGATAACAAAAACCCGATGTATAAGGGTTTTTGAAAGAAGATCAGCCGGTTGCGACGTCGGTGACGATGCCATGGAGGGCTGCAAAGGTCGCCGCTTCAGCCCGGTTGGAGGTGGCGGTCTTGTTGAGGATGTTACCGACATGTGTGCCAACTGTCTTGACGCTGATGAATAGTTCTTCCCCGATCTCCCGGTCGGTCTTCCCGCCGCTGATGAGCCGCAGCACTTCTACTTCCCGACGGGTTAGGCCGCCTGGATAGGCAGTGCGAATCCCAAATCCGGAGGCGATTTTCTCGTTGAGCCCGGCTATCCTTTCGATCAATGGCCGCATGGCCAGTTCGGTTGCGATGGACAACCCTTCATCCAGAAGAGATTCGGCCTTTTTCCGGTCGCTAGAATCGCCATTCTTCACGAGCATGGCGGCGTGGTCGTGGCAGGTCCAAGCCAGTTCTGGCCGGTAGCCGTGCCTGGTGCACAGAGAGCGGGCGTCTTCGAAATGCCGGCTTGCGTCGGTTGCATTGCCCAGGGTTCCAGCCAACAAACCAAGAATCCGATCTACGGCTGTGTAAATGAACATAACGCCGTCGTACGCCTTTAAAGCTGAGTATTGGGCGCTTGCTTCGTCGCCATCCTCTTCCATCACCGCCAGGAAAGAAGCGCCTAACCTTGCGAATGTCGAAAACCAAGGGGTTGCTGATGGTGATGAAAGAACTGCGTTGATAGAAGATTCGCCCGCGTCACCACGTCTGACACCGCCCAATATGTACCGCGCCAATGGGGCGCAGTATGCCAACATCCCATTTGGGGTATTTGAACCAGACACGGACCTTAGAACGGACTCTTCCAGTTGTTCGAGGTACGCCTCGGCTTGGTCCTGTTCCCCTAGTTCAGCTTCCAGTCCGACCTGCTGGATCATAAGTCGAGGGTCGAACGGCATGTGGTCGAAGCCCCTTTGGATCATTTCGCGGGCGGATTTCCAATCTCCGATTTGCGCCGGCCGCCACGCCGCCGAGCCGTAGGCGGCGGCCAGCCAATTTCGATCGCGCAACCGCTCCGCCGGCTCCAAGATTGCAGACGCTTGGCGTTGGGTCTCTACGGTGTCGTTGAGAAAGAGCGCGCTTAATGAAGCAAAATAGCGAGCGATCACTTCGCTTCGTGTGTCGGAGGCTACGACTGCGAGGTCAATGGCCGACAGAGACTTTTTTAGCGCAGCATCAAAATGGTTGTTCCAAAGTTCGATCTGGGCCGAGGTCAATAGTGTTTTGGTTTCCAGCCCGGCATCATCTTTCTGCCTGGCTATACTGAGGGCCCGGTCCAAAGATTCGCGCGCGATTTGGTAGTCGCCATCTGCCAATCCCTGGACACCCCCGTGGAAAGAATGCAGCCTTCCAGCCTCAAGAGAATCGGCGGGAACCAGTTCCAAGGCCCGTTCGATCAACCTGCCGGTCCGTATTCCGTGCTCACTGAGTTGAGGAACAGGGAACTCAAACGCGATAGCGACAACCCGGTCCATATCACCCATAGATGCGTAGTAATCAAATGCCAGATTTAGATTTCGGTGAGCCGTTCCAATCTCATGTCTAGGTAGAGATGCGACTTGAGCCCGGCCCAGACCAAATAACGCGGCGGCGGTTTCGGAATCTGTGTCCATTCCTTCTTTGACGGCCAATACGTCATTGAAATGGACGATGGCTTGTTCGTAAGCGAAAGCTTCAAGGGACCGTTCTCCCGCGATCAACGAATAATGCACTAGTTTTTCTGTGCCCAACACAGGTTGAGCTCCAGCGAACTGATAGGCCAATATCCCGGCATTACGGTCCAGATCGCTCCCGTGGAGTTCTTCCAGGTCCTTGGCGACCGCCGCATGTATTTGCGCCTTTTGGATGGGAGGTATCTCTTCGTACACAGCCTGTTGGACAAGGATGTGACCGAATTGATACCGTTCTGCACCGGGAGTCAAAGGTTCGACTATGCTGACGGCTAATGCCTCATTCAGGCTCTCCGGAATTCCGGCCTTGTCGATCTCTGATGCCATGCGTTGCACCATTGATAGATCGAATTCCCTTCCAATCACCGAGGCGGTCTGGAGAAAACGATTGCAAACCTCTGACAACCCGCTCAGGCGGCGTAATATCGCGTCCCTGACAGCCTCGGGCATGGCCGTTATCCATTCTTGATTCAGGGCAATATCTTCAGGGCTGGCCGAATCAACAACTTCGCCGACAAAAAGAGGATTGCCTTCAGTGCGCCGGTGCAGGGCGTGAACGACATTCTTCGGAACGACCACGCCCGCCTTGGCCTTAACGAACTCGCCTACTTCTTCGGGGCTCAAGCCAGCCAACGGAACTCTTTGGAAATTTCCCTCACGGACCAGCAACCCCAGGGCCCGTCTCAATGGATGACGTCTGTTTGGCTCGCCATCGCGGTACGCGCCTACCACCAGGAGGGAACTACCGGCGATTTCCCGCGTCATGAATTCCAGCAACAATATGGAAGATTCATCCCCCCAATGAAGATCATCTAGGACCAGCACTAGGGGTTGGGTTTTGCTGGTGTTCTTGAGGAATTGTGTTACCGAAAGAATCAACCGGAAACGGGCTTGTTCCGGTTCCAAGGCCGCAGGGGGCTCCAAGCCATCCAGCTTAACAGCCAACTCCGGAAGGATCTCTAATATGTCCGCTGCGCCGGGGCCCATCTCTTCGCGGAGTTGGCCGGAGTCGGCTGTTTCGACGTAAGCGCGCATGCATTGCAGCCAGGGCCAATATGCAGGGGCGCCGCCGTGCTCATAGCACCAGCCTCGCAGGACCCTGGCGCCTTTTTCTTCGGCTATCGCCGCCAACTCCAGGGAGAGCCGGGTCTTGCCGATGCCCGGCTCTCCAGCCAGCAGCACCACCTGTCCCCGGCCGGCAATGGCGTCGTCCAGGGCGGTGGTCAATACGGATAACTCTGGCTGCCGGCCGATGAATTCTGAATTCCGAGACTCGTAGCTCGTCAAGGCACGCATCCCACCGTTTCGTTGGGCACATATTACAACGATTCCTCTTCAATTTCCCCTTTCGCCCAACGCGGTCTTAGGCGGCCAGACGACACTTTCTGAGCGGGTCGAAGAGGCATAACTTTGGGCCGGTCTCCACCGTAAATTGGAATTACACCGCGTATGAGAGCAGGTGAATCCAATCGCCAAGCGCCAAGACTGAAATTCCCGAAGCAAGCTTGTATGTCGGTGGCGTTTGCTCAACCCAGGGTGAGCGGACGGCCTTACGGCATCTTCTGAAAGTAGGTACTAGTTCAGCCGTGGCCCCTGGAATGGGTTCTGTTTGACGATGCGCTCCCGTAGCGCTTCATTGCCCTGCTTCAACAGTGGGACCAGGTCGGAAAGGCGGGTTGCCGCGGTCTCCGTGACCAGCAGGCTCTGACGCAGGTGCGGCTCTAAGTCTAGGTTGGCGGCGATGGCGTAGGAAAGCGCGACCGGGTTTTCCGGCACGGAGACTCTTGAGGTGTAGCCTCCCGTGAGCGCAGTTAGGTTCTGCACCAGGGTTACGTACGCGTCGTTGATCTGGGGGACCAATTCGGCGCAACCCTCCCCCTCCAACTCCACCAAGAAGCGGACCCGGCCCACTATGTGGGGCACACGCTGGATGATCTCTTCGATCTCAAACCTCCGCTCACCCCTGGTCAGGATGTTCATTCTTCCCTGGTCCAAAATCTCTGAGCTGAGGATCCGGGTAGAGGTGCCGATGCGTTCCGGGTCGGCCGGGTCGCCGACTTCCACCCCCTCTTTGATCAACACCACGCCAAAGGGAGCGTCTTTGTCCAAACACTCCCCGATCATGTCCCTGTACCGCTCCTCGAAGATGTGGAGAGGCAGGTCCATACCCGGAAAGAGGACCAAGTTCAATGGGAACAAAGGTAATGTGGTGAGCCCATCTGGGGACTCGTCCTGAGGCTGAGACATAACACCCGGAGTATATTCCCAGGCCCGCCGCCAGTACAAGGCGGGGCAAAAGTGTCTAGCGGCGGTTCTTTGCCCGGCGGACCGGGAAGCTCGTTGGCCCCTTTTGATGCCGGGCCCACCTCAGGTAATTTGCGACTTCGATGTTGGCCCTCAGCGTCTCGATGGAATTCAATTCTTTGGCCAGAGTCGCCTCGGAAAACATGGCGTGGAGTTGCCGGTGACAGGTGGGGCAGAGCCTGGCTTGGGGGCCGAGCCTTCCGCCCCGGGAGCGGGGCACAAGGTGGTGTGACGTGAACCGCGGAGACTCTCTTTTGCAGAGCTCGCAGACCGGCGGCCCCCCAAGGGAGTTGGACGGCGCGATTTCTGGTGAGGAGCGCCGCGCCAAGACGTTAGCCCTTGTCCGGCACTTCCAGAAAGCGCCATCCCGGAAGGTCAACCTGCCAGTCGTCGTCTTCCCATAACATGGGCAGGATCAGCCCGTTCATGGCGCGGCCGTGTTCCACCTCGGTGGTGTCATCCTGCATGCCGAAGGGAAGAAAGGCGAAGGCGTGCACGTCGTCCAGATAACTGGTGGGAGAGATGCCCAGGTCGGTCAGGTCTTCCAGAGGCCAGAGGCTTAGCACCGTCTTCCGGAAATCGTCCAGCATCGCGGGCCTCATGGGATGGTCCGAGTCATAGCCGGCGCGGTACACGTCCTGCATGTCGATCCGGTTCCGAGTGGCCCAGACGCCCATCCGCATCCCCCGGGTCTCTTTGGAGAGCATGGACCAGGCCAATTCCATATCCCCGTCCCGGACGGCCTCGGCAAATACCCCGGCCCGGCTGCCGCATTCGTCTGGGAAGGGGCTTCGTTTTTCACCTGGTATGCGCATCAAAAATCCGTGTGGGTGGTCAGTTGGTAGGTCCCGGACTGCCGTAATGGCTCACCAGCCGATGGCGTAGCCGTCCCGTCTCGGGTCCGCGGCGCCGTGGAGAGCGCCCGTTTCCGGGTCCACCTGAATCATCATCTCGCTGCCTTTACCGCCCCAATCGGACATCATGTTCAGTTGGTGGCCCCGCTGCTCAAGCGCCTGACGGA
Source organism: Chloroflexota bacterium (assembly GCA_022563275.1). Next base: position 8,914 of record JADFNR010000101.1, read on the forward strand.
CGTCCGTTCCGAACCTGGACTCCATGTGCAACAGATTATCACAGACGTGGGGCACATTGGACTCGGTGGGGCTGTGGGAATTTCGCCAGCGGGGAGCCTCCACGGCCTCGGCCACGGTCATTCCGAAGTCGATCAGATGGGTGATTACCTGCATGTTGGTCTGCACCTGGGTGTCGGCGCCCGGCGTGCCGCAGACCAACACCAGATCGCCATTGCCCGAGGCCTTTCCCCCCGAGGCCTTTCCCATAGAAGGTGGGCCGTCGCCGTCGAAGACCATCACCGGGTTCATGGTGTGGCGCACCCGTTTGCCGGGCTGAAGGCAGTCGACGTGCTCCGGGTCCAGATGCCAATAGGTCATCCGGTTGTTGAGCAGGATGCCGGTATCGCCGGCGACGAGGCTGGAGCCCAGGGAACTCTGGATGCTTTGCAGTTGACACACCGCATTGCCCCACCGGTCCACCACCACGAAACAGGTGGTGTCTTCTTCCTGCATGGCGCCGGCCGCCACCCGTCTAGGACCGCCGGCGCCGCCTTGGAACACCCAGGGGTCGCCGTGGGTGGGGCTGGCAGTCCGGTCTGGGTCGATGAGCTTCGCCCGTTCCTGGGCATATTCCTTGGATATCAGGCCCTCGGTGGGCACATCGATGTGGTCCGGGTCGGCCATGTAGGCCTCCCGGTCGATGAAGGCCAGTTTCTTGGCTTCCACCATGATGTGGATGCTCTCGGCGGTGTTGCACCCCAACGACTTGAGATCGAACTGCTCCACCATGTTCAACTCTTGCAGGAGTATATGGCCGCTGGAGTTGGGTGGGGCCTCATAGACCGTGTGGCCCCGGTAGGTGGTGGAGATCGGTTCTTCCCACCGGGAACGGCAATCGGCCAGGTCTTTCATGGAGAGCAGACCCCCCTGCTCCTGGCAGAATCTGACTATGGCCTGGGCGATATCTCCCTGGTAAAAAGCGTCCCGGCCACCGTCAACGATGGCTTGAAAGGTCTTGGCCAGGTCCCTTTGGTGTAGCACTTCCCCAGGCTGCAGCGGCTTGCCGCCTGGGGCGAAGATCGCCTGAGAGGTCGGGAACTCGCGCAACAGAGAATCACCTGCGATTACCCGTGAGAGTATGTGGGACACCGGAAAACCGTTTTCCGCCAGGTCGATTGCGGTGGCGAACAGGTCGGATAGCTTGAGCGTCCCGTACTTCTCGTGAGCGGCCATCCAGCCGTCCAGAAGTCCCGGCACCGAAACCGACAGGATACCTTTTTGGGGAATGCCGTCCGCCTGATAGCGGGCTAGGTCGGTGGCATAGGGGGCGGCGCCGGTGGCGTTGCAGATGTCTATCTTGTTCTGGGCCTTGTCGTAAACCATGATGTAGCCGTCGCCGCCGATCCCAGACATGTTGGGTTCAACCACGCTTATAGCCGCGGCGGTGGCGATGGCGGCGTCCACGGCGTTGCCGCCCTTCTGGAGGATGGCCATGCCGGCCTGGGCGGCCAATGGGTGGCCGGCGCACACCATCCCGTTCCGTCCCATGACCACGGGACGATGGGACTCGAAATCAACTCCGTGGGGTGACTGCACCATGTTTGGCTCCTAGAAAATCCCCTCCCCCAGGCGTGGGGGAGGGTTTGGGCGGGGGCGTTGGTTCTCTATCTACTTAGCTAGAGCCAGAAGGATAGATTCCCTAACACCATTCATCTCGGACAAAACCTGATTATTCCAAAACCGAATGACCGAAAATCCACGTTCATGCAGACAAGCGGTGCGCGCCGCGTCGTATTCAACTGACGCTGCGTGTTGTCCGCCGTCCAACTCTACCACCAGATGACCCTCAAGGCACACAAAATCGACGATGAATCTCCCCATCGGATGTTGGCGTCTGAACCGGTATCCGGACAGTTGGCGGGCACGGAGTTCCGACCAAAGAGCTGATTCGGCTTTGGTCGGGTTTTTCCTGAGTTGTCTCGCGCGGATTATTTCGAGGCTGTGAATTTCCATCTGAAATTCCAGTGTAGTGAATCCCAATTTGATGACAAGTGTTTGTTGTCATCGGGGTTGGCAGGCGGCAGAACTTTGCCCCCACCTCCGACTATGTCGAGAGTCCCGACTCCGTCGGACCTAGCCCTCCCCCAGGCATGGGGGAGGGGACGGATCGGCTGTTGTTGAGTCTGGTTTTATAGGAACGAGGGAAACTAAGTCCCTTCCCTCTCGCAAGGGGGAAGGTTAGGATGGGGGCCGTCCGCCCGCCATCAGCCAACAAATAAAAATGGGCCTCAGTTTACTGAGACCCATTCGTTTCACCTTGATGTGGTCGTTATGGTTTAGTGTCCGCCGCAACCGCCGCTGCCACATCCGCAGCCGCCGCCACCGCCACCATCACCGCCACTGCCACAGGCGCAACCGCCTCCGCAGCCGCCGCCGGAGCTGGAGAACATGGGGTTGTTGATCACAAATCCTACCTGTCCTCCCAGGTTCTCGACGTAATCGATAGTCGCCTCTTCCAAGAAGGGCGCACTATCCGAGTCCATCAGGAATTTGACTCCATCCATGGCCAGGACGGTGTCGTCGGGCTGGGATTCGTTCTCCATGGTCAGCATATATTGAAGGCCGCCTGTCTCGGCAGGTATGGCGACTACCCGCAGCGACCCGTTAGTTTCACCCTGTTCATCCATGACTTCCTTGAGCTTCTCAATAGCGAGGGTCGTAACTTCCATTGCCTGTTCTCCTTGAGAGCCTGTCTCGGGAAGATTTCCGGCGGAACCTCCCGCCAGTAATGTACTTAACCAAGCTAACACAGACAGAAATACTCAGTCAACGCCGGGGAACGCTTGGTCGGACCACTTGGTTGTGAGGCGATGCGCTCCGGTGTCAGACCCGCGTTGACACCCTGGAAAGCGCGTTTCTACACTCAATTTCAGCGTATCAGACCGTCTACCGGGCAGGTGGTGGTCCGGCCTTGATCCGGGAACGGAATTTCTCCAAGGGACAGACCCTTTGTGGTCTGTCCCTTTTCATTTGAACGGGCTGGTGAACGGGCCGGTGAACGGGCCGGAGAATCACCAGAGTAAGCCAAAAATAACCAAGGAGCGAAGATGCCGACTAGCACCAAGGAATCCGGGCGGGAGCGACGCCTTCTGCTGGAATCGATGCAAGCCTTCAGCCGCGGCGTTGGTGAGGCGCCGATGGTCATTAAATGGACCAATTCCTCTGAATCTGGAGCATTCCGCAGCGGTGATCGCCCAGAAAAAGATTTAGCTGATGAATCTCAGGACCAAGCCATCACGTTCGTCCTCTCCACCGACGACGTGGACCGGCACGGAGATGTCATCTCCGCCGATGGCTGGGTGTTGGACTCCTACCGCGAGAATCCCGTCCTGCTCTGGGCCCACGATTACCGTCGTCCGGCCATCGGGCGGGCGGCGAGGACGTGGACTGAACCCCACCGGCTGTTAGCCAACATGGAGTTCGCGCCCACCAAATTCGCTCAAGAGATCGCTTCTCTTTACCGCACGGGGTTCCAATGGGGGGTCTCTGTTGGATTCAAACCCCTGCGGTTCGAGGAGCGGAGGGATGAAAAGACCGGGGCTTTCCTGGGTCTCCGGTTCCTGGAACAGGAATTGTTGGAGGTCAGCGCCGTTCCCGTGCCCGCCAACCGCCGTGCCCTCCGCCGTTCTGACCAGCCGGACCTACATGCCCTGACCGCCTTATGGCCGGTGCTGGAGTCCCAGGTCGATGAACTGGCCAAACTTGCCGGCGAGATCGCGGACACGGTGGCCGAACTGGAAAACTCCACCAAGGGAGCACATCAGCCGGAAGAGGCACGGGACCGGGCGCTAGACCCGGTGGCGAATATCATCGCGGCCCTTCGTTCCGGCCGGGATTGACCGGCCCCGGCGAAGGCCCATCGCGACAGCAGCGCTCACCGCCTTTGACCGAAGCATCATTGCCCATCGACCCACGCATCACTTAGCTGAACCAAGGAGTTGAATATGACTATCGCGGCACAAGACTTGGAACTGATCAAACGGGAGTTGTCCGGGATCCGGGAGTTCTACGACGCCCGGATAGACAAAGAGATTCCTCCGCTGAAGGAGGAG
>JADFNR010000102.1 GCA_022563275.1 Chloroflexota bacterium
GGTCGCAATAGCGCATGCCAGCCAGTGTCTTGGCCCGCTCTTGGATGAGGGATGCCAAGTTTGGCCGCATCCGGTCCAGAATGTCAATTGTCATTGCTTGGGGCATTGATATGTCCTATAGCTGTCAGCCATCAGCTTTCAGCCTGTTGAAAGCTGATCCAGTGAAAAACTGATTGGCCGTTAATTATTCGGGACGGCGAAGATTAAGAATTATCAGGTCGGTTTTGCTCCAACCAAAAGCTGACGGCTGAAAGCTGACCGCTGATTGCTATCTCACCCGGTCACTGCGCCTTCCGACGCCGACGAAACCAGCTTGGCGTACTTGGCCAAGACTCCGGTGGTGTAGTTGGGTTCTCTGGGTTGCCACCGCGCTTGCCGGTCGGTAAATTCCTCTTCGGTCAGCTTCACGTCCACGCGGCGGCCCGGTATGTCCAGGGTGATGATGTCGCCCTCTCGCAACAGCGCGATGGGTCCGCCTACCGCGGCTTCGGGGGCCACGTGGCCAACCATGGGACCGTGGGACGCTCCGGAGAACCGGCCGTCGGTGACCAGGGCCACGTCGTCGCCCAGCCCCTGTCCCACTATGGCGGCGGTTACGGACAGCATCTCCTGCATGCCCGGCCCGCCCTTCGGCCCTTCGTAGCGGATGATGACGATGTCGCCGGCCTTGATCTCGCCCCGTTGGATGGCCTGGAAAGCGGCCGGCTCCTGGTCGAATACCCGGGCCGGGCCCTCGAACACCCGCTCCTGGTGCCCGGCGACCTTGATCACGGCGCCGTCGGGGGCCAGGTTGCCCCGGAGGATGGCCAACCCGCCGGTGGGACTACGGGGCGAGTCGACTTGGTAAACGACGGGTTGGTCTTCGATGGTCTCGACGGCCTCCACGTGCTCACGCAGGGTCTTGCCGGTTACGGTCATGGCGTCGCCGTGGAGCAGGCCCGCCTTCAGCAGCCGCTTCATGACCAGGGCGATGCCGCCGTAACGGCTCAGGTCGGCCATGAGGTACTTGCCCGCCGGCTTCATATCAACGATGTAAGGGGTGTTGCGGCTGATGCGGTCGAAGTCGTCTAGCGTCAATTCGATTTCAGCCTCACGGGCGATGGCGATGAGGTGCAGCACCGCGTTGGTAGAGCCGCCCATGGACACGGCCACGGTGATGGCGTTCTCAAAGGCCTCCTTGGTCAGGATGTCCCGGGGACGGACATCCTCTTCCAGGAGGCGCATCAGGGTCCGCCCAACGTCCCTGGCCTCGCCCAGTTTCCGGGGGTCTATGGCCGGGGTGGAAGCGTCGCCGGGGAGGGACATGCCCAACACCTCGATGCAGGTGGACATGGTGTTGGCGGTGAACAAACCGGCGCAGGAACCCTCGCCGGGACAGGCCACGCATTCCAGCGCGGTGAGGTCCTCCAGGCTCATATCGCCCTTGGCGTAGGCGCCCACGGCCTCGAAGACGTCCTGGATGTTCACGTCTTGGCCCTTGAACTGTCCGGGCATGATGGAACCGCCGTACATGAAGATGGAGGGCACATTCAAACGGGCCATGGCCATCAGACAGCCGGGCATGTTCTTGTCGCACCCGGCAACGGTGATCAGCCCGTCCATGCGCTCGCCGAATGTGACCAGTTCGATGGAATCGGCGATGACCTCCCGGCTGACCAGCGAGGTCTTCATGCCTTCAGTGCCCATGGAGATGCCGTCGCTCACCGTGATGGTGCCGAATTCGAAGGGAATGCCGTCCGCGGCGCGCACACCCTCTTTGGCCGCCTGAGCGAACCGGCCGAGGTGCACGTTGCAGGGCGTGACGTCGCTGGCCAGGTTGGCGATGGCGACGAACGGCTTCTTGATGTCCTCTTGGGTTAGGCCCATGGCCATCAGCATCGCCCGGGCCGGCGCTCGATTAGGGCCGTCGATCAACTCATTGCTGCGGTGCTTCATGTGAGCGGGCCTGGCGGGTTTCGATGTTGTCGCCACTGGGTTATCTCCTGGGCTCGTTTGGACCAAGCGCTGAATAATCAAAGTACGCCCTCCGGCAAAGGGGAGTGCGTAATTGACCAATTATAAGTGCCTATACTAAGCGGATACAAGATGGGCGCGGCGGCGAGCCTGAGTCAGGCGTGAGACGAAGCGAGGGGTTGCGTTTACCCAGGGGGTTGCGCCTCGATAAGATTTTGATTACGCTGATGCTTGCTTAAATTCAGGTGTAGTCAGGAGAGGCTGCCATGTTTAACCCCATAGGCTGGATCAACCCAGGAATCGCCCAGGCCCATTGTGATATCCCATGTGGGATCTATGACCCTGTCACGGCCAAGATGGCCGCCCAGACCGTCCAAAAGATGGTGCTTCGCATGCAGGCGTTGGAGCGGCCCGATGGAAGTGACGCCGCCGCATACCAGGACTACGTTAACAAGGTCGCCCGGTATGTGACCGTTAAAGACGAGCATGCCGAGACCTGCAAGAGGGAACTCACCATTCTTTGGGCCGATTACGCATGGCCGAACCTGCCTGCGGATTTCGATCTGCACGGGACGTTCAACGCCGCGCTGAAACTAGCCGGCCAGTGTAAGCAAAATGTTGATATGGCGAAGTGTGAAGAATTGGTGGCGACCTGCGATACGATCGCTGCCGCATTTTGGGCCACGAAGGGTGAGACCTATAGTGACCCGCACTCCGTAGCCAGGTACGGGACGTAAGCCAGACCCGTTTCTTCCCAATAAGAAACAAACTCTTGGCAACTGAATAAGGCTCCCCGATTCCGGGGAGCCTTATTCAGTTGAACTTCTTGCGAGCCTAGTTCAGGCTGCGAAGAGCGGCCTCGGCCTTGGCGATGGTGTCGTCGATGTCGGCCTCGGTGTGGGCGGTGGAGACGAACCCGGCCTCGAATTGGGAGGGAGCGGTGTAGACGCCCCGTTCCTGCAGGGCGTGGAAGTAACGTCCGTACATCGCCGTGTCCGAACCCTCGGCGTGGGCTAGGCCAGCCACCGGACCGGGGTTGAAGAACCCGGTGAACATGGAGCCGACCCGGTTGATGGTGGAAGGTATCTCCACCTTTTGGAAGGCCTTGGTCAGGCCGTCGGTCAACCGTTGGGCCAGGCTCTCCAGGCGCTCGTAGGTGCCGGGCTTCTGCAGCTCGGTCAGGGTTGCGATACCGGCGCTCACCGCCAGGGGGTTGCCGGACAATGTGCCGGCCTGGTACATGGGCCCCAGGGGCGCCACCATTTCCATCACGTCTTTTCGCCCGCCGTAGGCGCCAACCGGCAGTCCGCCGCCGATGATCTTGCCCAGGGTGGTGATGTCGGGGGTTATTCCGTAGAGGCCCTGGGCGCCGCTGGGCCCCACCCGGAACCCGGTGATGACTTCGTCGAAGATCAGCAGGGCGCCGTTGTCCTGGGTGATCTTCCGCAGGGACTCCAAGAACCCCTGGGCGGGAGGGACCACGCCCATGTTGCCCGCCACCGGCTCGATGATGATGGCGGCGATGGCGGAGGGATTGGCCTCGAAGAATCTCTCCACCGACTCGATGTCGTTGTAGTCGGCGACCAGGGTCTCGCTGGCGTAGGATTCGGGCACGCCCGCGCTGGTGGGGATGCCGTAAGTCAGTGCGCCTGAACCGGCCTTGACCAGCAGGCCATCGGCGTGGCCGTGGTAACAGCCGGCGAACTTGATGATCTTGTCGCGGCCGGTGAACGCCCGGGCCAGCCGGATGGCGCTCATGCAGGCCTCGGTGCCCGAGTTGACCAGCCGGACCGATTTCACCGATGGCAGGCTGCCGCAGATCATCTTGGCCAGTTGGACTTCTTGCTCCACGGGAGCGCCGAAGCTGGTCCCGTTCTCGGCGGCCTTTTTAAGGGCCTCGACGACGGCCGGATGAGCGTGTCCCAGGACCAACGGCCCCCAGGAGCCCAGGTAGTCGATGTATTCGTTGCCGTCCACGTCCCAGACCCGCGCCCCCTGGCCCCGGGCGATGAAGGGCGGGGTGCCGCCCACGGCCTTGAAGGACCGGACCGGGCTGTTGACGCCGCCGGGGATGTATTTCTGGGCCTCGGCGAATAGTGCTTCCGACTTGCTAAGTTGCATGCAACGTCCTGATAAAAAATTGGGTGAGAGAGAAACGTTCCCTCTCTTTCAACCAGCGGGCCGCTTTTTGATTGGGCTTTGACCGAGGGACGACTATTCCGACTCTTTAAGCCAGCGCGCCACTTCTTTGGCATGGTAGGTGAGGATGGTGTCGGCCCCGGCCCGTTTGATGGAGGTCAGCACTTCCATGGTGACGGTTTTTTCGTCGATCCAGCCGTTTTGGGCCGCCGCCTTGATCATGGCGTACTCTCCGCTGACGTTGTAGGCGGCCAGAGGCAGGTCGAACCGGTCCTTGGCCTGCCGTATGACGTCCAGGTAGGACAGGGCCGGCTTCACCATCACGATGTCGGCGCCCTCGGCGATGTCGGCTTCGATCTCGCGCATGGCCATGCGGGCGTTGGCCGGGTCCATCTGGTAGCTCTTCCGGTCGCCGAACTGGGGCGTGGAACCGGCGGCCACCCGGAATGGCCCGTAGAACCCGGATGAGTACTTGGCCGCGTAGCCCATGATCGGCGTGTCGTCGTAGCCGTGGTCGTTCAATGCCTGGCGGATGGCCCAGACCTGGCCGTCCATCATGGCCGACGGGGCGGGCAGATCGGCCCCAGCCTGCACGTGTGACACGGCGGTCTTGCCCAGCAGTTCCAGGGTTTGGTCGTTGTCGATCTTGCCGTTGGCTATCACGCCGCAGTGGCCGTGGTCGGTGTACTCGCACATGCAGACGTCGGTGACCACCATCATTTCCGGGTGGTTCTTCTTGATCATCCGCACCGCTTCTTGCACGATGCCCTCGGGGTCGTAGCCCTCGGCGCCCAGGGGGTCCTTCTCGGCGGGCAGCCCAAACAACAACACTGAGGGGATGCCCAATTCGGCGGCTTCGCCAACTTCTTCAGACAGAACGTCTAGGGACATTTGGAACTGGCCGGGCATGGGCTCGATGGCTTCTTTCACGCCTGACCCGTGGGCCACGAACAGGGGATAGATGAACTCTTTGACGGATAGGCGGGTCTCCCGGGCCATGTTGCGCATGGGCTCGCTGCCGCGCAGGCGGCGCAACCTCGAGTCGGGGAAGCTGGTCATGACGTCCTTCTCTCCTTGGACTACTCTTGGGGCTACTTGTGTGAAAGCTCGCCGGTGGCGAAATGGCTGGTTAGCGCCTCAACCAGGCCCTCGACCGTGTGTTCGGACGCTTCCAGGTCCACCCGCAATCCCAGTTCGCGGGCGGTGGCGGCGGTTACGGGGCCGATGCAGGCGATGAAACTGGAGTCCAAGCCGGCCCGGTCTCCGTCCAACATCTCCACCAGGTTCCGCACGGTGGATGAACTGGTGAAGGTTACGATATCGACGCCGTCAAGGAAAGCTTGCTTGGCCAGACCGCCTACGCCCTCGACCGGCACATTCCGGTAGGCAGCCAGGCGGTTGACCTTGGCGCCCATACCCGTGAGGCCCTTTTCCAGTTCATCGCGGCCGATGTCGGCGGAGGGCAGCAACACTGAAACACCTTGCCAATCCCGGCCGGACAGTTCTTTGAGAACCACCTCCGAAACCGGCCGGCTGGGCACAAAATCGGCGGTGATACCCCGGTTAGCCAATGCTTGGGCGGTGGCCGGGCCGATGGCTCCGACGGTTGTTCCGGCCAGGGCGCGGGCGTCTTTGCCCTGGAGCTCCAGACGCTCAAAGACCGATTCCACCGCGTTGGCGCTGGTGAATATCACCCACTGGAAGTCTTGCAACGCGGCTAATGTGGCGTCCAACTCAGCGAAGTCCTTCAAGGGGCCGATCTGAATGGTTGGCAGTTCCACCGCGTTGGCCCCGGCCTGTTCCAGCAGGGTGCGCAGACGGGACGCCTGGGACCGGGAGCGGGTGATCAACACGCGCTTGCCGAACAGGACCCGCTTGTCGAACCAGGCCAATTCCTCTCTGAGATTCACCACGTCGCCGATGACGGTGACAACCGGCGGCGTAAGCCCTGCGTCTTTCCCCAAAGCCAATATATTTTCGATATTGCCGGTGACGGTCTTCTGATTGCTCCACGTGCCCCACTGCACCAGGGCCGCCGGCGTTGTTGGAGCGAGGCCCTCTTTCTGCAGGGTGGCGAGTATCTTTTCCAGAGACGCCCAGCCCATGAGCACCACCAAGGTTCCCCCGTTCTTGGCCAGGACATCCCAGGGGACCGTGGACCCGGGCTTGGACGGGTCCTCGCTGCCGCTGACCACCGTGAAGGTTGTCGCGATGCCACGGTGGGTCAGGGGTATGCCCGCGTAGGCCGGGCCGGCGATGGCCGAGGTCACGCCGGGGACAATCTCAAAGGGCAGGCCGTTGGCCTTCAGTTCCAGGGCCTCCTCGCCGCCCCGGCCGAAGACAAAGGGGTCGCCGCCCTTCAGCCGCACCACGGTGAGTCCTTGAGACGCCTTGTCCACCAGCAACCGGTTGATCTCGGGCTGAGTCAGTTGCTGACGGCCTCTGGCTTTGCCCACGAAGATGCGCTCGGCATTTTTAGGGACGGCCTCCAGGAGCACGGGGTCCACCAGGCGGTCGTAGACGACCACTTGGGCCTGCTCCAACGCCTGCATCCCCTTAACGGTGATTAGTCCGGGGTCGCCGGGTCCGGCGCCCACCAGATAGACTTTACCGGTCAATGAATCATCCTTAAAAAAACGTCAACTGGGCAATCGCCCCATCAGGGCGGATTATCAAGCCTGGTTCGCCCTGGCGGCTTCGGCCAACTCACGGCCGCCCCGTTCCATCAGGGCTAGGTAGGCGTCGCTGGCCAATTGCAATGGGTCCCGTTTCAGTCCTTGGATCTTTGTGGTGAAGGTCTTTTCACCATCTTCGGTGCTCATGTAGATAGTCATGACCATGTTGTTCTCGATGCACCGGGCATAGGCGCCCACCGGCAGGCTGCACCCGCCGCCCAGTTTCTGCAGGAAAGCCCGTTCGGCGGTGGCTTCGTAGCGGGTGTCGGCGTCGTCGATGGCCGCCAGCAATTCCAGCATCCGGTGGTCGTCGGCCCGCGCCTCCACCGCCAGGATGCCCTGTCCGGGTGGGGGCACGAACCGCTGGGCGGAGAGGTACTCAGTGATCTGGTCTTGCAGCCCCAAGCGGATCATGCCGGCGGCGGCCAAGATGACCCCGTCCGCCTCTTCACCTTGGGCCTTTCGCAGCCGGGTCTCCACGTTGCCCCGGATGGGGACCACCTCCACCTGGGGGGCGTATTTCTTCAATTGGGCGGCGCGGCGTGGGCTGCTGGTGCCGATCTTCGAGCCCTTGGGGAGGTCCTCCAGATTGCAGCCAAACCGGTTTACCAGTACGTCCCTTGCGTCTTCTCTGGACAGCACCGCCCCCAGCACCAGGCCGTCGGCCAACTGGGTGGGCATGTCCTTGAGGCTATGGACAGCGATGTCCAGCTTGCCGTCCAAGAGTTCCTGTTCAAGTTCCTTGACGAAGATGCCCAGGCCCATGCCGGCCAGGCTGGAGGTCTGGTCGGCGTCTCCCCTGGTCCGGACGGTGTCGACCTCAAAATTCAGGTTCGGGCTGTTGGCTTTCAGACGGCCAATGACCACATGGTCTTGGATCAAGGCGAGAGCGCTGCCGCGGCTCCCCACTTTGATGGCGGGACTGCTTAAACTGTCTGCTGAGCTGTCGGGAGGCAACCGGTTAACCCCCTGCGGTTTGGGCCATGCGGTCCTGATTTACCCCGGAGTCAGCGGAATCCTGGCTGCTAATGTTCTTGGCTTGGCAGCCGCCGGATACGCACTCGGCGATGTTGGAGCACTTCCCGTTGGAATACTTGCCCAACAGACCGTCCAGCAGATATTCCAAGGCTTCGTCATCGAGGCCTGACTTGGCCAGGCTCAGGAGCTCTGGGGTCATGCAACACTGCCAGCGCTGGGGGTCAACCGCGACCTGTTTCTCTTTGATGATTCGGCGGGCCTTGGAAAGCACGCTGGTGGCGTCGGCCCAGTCCAGGGCCGGAGAGGCGGCCAAGGTCTCCCGCAGCTTGCGGGCCAGAGCCGGGCTGGCGCCGCCGGTGGAGATGGCCAGGGTCACGGGGCCGCGTTCCACGATGGAGGGCGCGATGAACGAGCAGCGGGGCGGGTCGTCCACCGCGTTGAGCAGAACACCCAGTTTCTCCGCTTCCTCGAAGATCTCTTGGTTGACCACCCGGTCGTTGGTGGCCGCGATGGCTAGGAAGGCGCCTTCGAGGTCGCCTGGCTGGTACCTGCGTAGATCGAATTCAATGTCGCCACGGTCTGCACAGTCGCGGATCGCCTGAGTGGCGTCGGGGCTGATCACGATTATCTTGGCGCCCGAGTCGATCAGCTTGAGCACCTTGCCCTCGGCGATCTGGCCGCCGCCGATGACGATGCACCGGCGGCCAGTTAGATTCAGAAAAACGGGGTAAAAATTTGTCATAAGCTCTCTATCTTAAATCCACGGCCTGAGGGGTATCATGCCATGGCGTTGATTTAAGCCGTGATCACGGCGTCGGGTTGCTCGGTTTCCAGATACTCATCGTAGTCAGGCACGAAATAGCGGACCCGGGTCTTCTTGTACTCCCTGGAGCTGTACAAAACCAGGCGTTCGGTTATTCCCGTGGCCTCGCTGATCTCGTTGTTGATCTCTTCGCAGCCTTCAGGGGTGGTTGCATGGACCATGGTGAAGTGGGTGTAGGGCCAGTCGGGGAAGGTCGGCCGCTCGTAGCAATGGGTTACGGCGTCGTGCGCGGCCATGATCATACCGACTTCCTCGCCACGCTCTTCGGGCACTTTCCAGACGATCATGGCGTTGGCCTTGAAGCCCGACCGGCGGTGGTGCAGCACGGCGCTGAAACGCCGCATGATTCGCCGGTCTTGGAAGTCCTTGGCCAGGGCGAACAACTCGCCGGTGGACATGTCCAACTGCTGGGCGATCTTGTCGTAGGGACGAGGGACCAACTCCAGGTCCTCCTGCATCCCGCGGATGGCGTCCTTCTCGGCTTCGGTGATCGGCACCGCTTTGTTCCAAGACTCGGCTGCCTCTTTGTCGAAGCCGCCGGCGCCGGTATTGTCGGGACTGAAATTGAACGAAGACCCCTTCTTCTTGACCATGTCGAAGTTGACGCCGATCTTGAAGAACCGTTTGGTGGGCATTATCCGCTGTTCCAATGCCTCGGTTTTGCGGGCCATGTACTTGGCGGTGGCTTCAAGGTCGTGTTCCGGGGGCACGGCCAGGGTGAACCACAGGTTATAGTAAGAACCTTCACGAGCGTAATTGTGGCTGACGCCGGGGTGTTTGTTGATCTCCAAAGCGGCCTTGTGCAACTTCTTCGGCTCGTAGGCCATGGCCACCAGGGTGGTCTTGAATCCCAGGCGGCGGGTGTCGAAGATGGCGCTGATCTGACGCAGCACGTTGGTCCGTTTCAGTTCGGTCAACCGGTCGATGACTTCTTGTTCACTGATCCCAACCTCTTCGCCCAGTTGTTTGAAGGGCTGGTCGACCATGGGAAAGGGGGATTGAATCTTGTTCAACAGCTCGCGATCGATCATGTCCATAGCTGTCTGCGGTTCCTCCTGCGGGATTTAAATTATTCGCTGGGCGTCAATATTTATCAAAGGGCGGCGCCCGCCCTATATTCGTTTGGGACTATTTTTTGGATTTGACGGACGCTTTTCCGCCGGCGTATTTGGCTAGGTCTTCGTATGAATCGGCCAGGCCCACCAGCACCCGGTCCGCCGCTTCGATTATCCGGGCCCAAGTGCCAGGGTTGGTGGAATCCAGCACCAACGTCCTGAAGAAAACGAATGCTTCTATGGTGTCTTTGAGGGTCACGCCCCGTTCCGACATCTCGGTGCCGTATTCCCGGCCCAGCATGTGGGCCTCCTCCAGCAATTCCTGCCGCCGCCGGCGGGGTCCCGGCTCCTGCAAGAGCAGGGATAATAGGCGGCGGCCGAAGAGCCGCATGCGCACCTTTCCCTCTTCCTCGACGCTCTGGTACCAGGGCTGCTGCACCACGTCGTTTCTGCTCAGGCTCCGGCGGATCCTGCGCAGAGCAGAGCCTTCGACGGCGTTCTCACGGCCATGTTCCTGGGCTTGCTCCGGAGCATTGGCGAATGATTCGACATCTTCGCGAAGGAACCGGCGGTGACCGCCGGGGGTGCGGTAGACGCGCAGGTAGCCGTTGTCGGCCCACTGTCTCAGGGTAGTGTTGCTGACATCAAGCAGCCGGCAGGCATCCCGGAGGGAGAGCCACTGGGATTTTTCGGTTATGCGTCTCTTCGCGGTCCGGCTTTCTACCAAAGTAAATCAACCATTGGGAAACAATCTTGGTGGGTTCCAGTGCGAAAAATCTATAAAAATCTCTAAGAAACTCAGCATTACGTTCCACCTTGAATTCAAGTTAGCATACGGGTTTGTTACAGTCAATCACTCCCGCGAGGTCGCCTAACAGAACGGCGGATACGTGCCTGGACATCATGTTGTTGACTGCGTTATGTAATGTTATATTTGAGTCGATGCAAGAACAGAAATTGGACAAGAAGCTTTTCTCGGATAGGAAGGCACTGTTCTCCAAGCTGAGAAACAGCATCAGGTCGGGGTCCGTCTTGAGGGCCATGGAGCGAGTGCCCAGAGAGGCGTTCGTGCCCACCGGCGAGCGGCCCATGGCGTATCTGGATATACCCCTGGCCATCGGCGACGGGCAGACGATCTCCCAGCCCTACATCGTGGCCCTGATCACCGAGGCGCTCCGCCTGCAGCCGGCAGACCGGGTGCTGGAGGTGGGCGCCGGCTCTGGCTACCAGGCCGCCGTGCTGGCCGAGTTGGTCCCGGAAGGCAGCGTGGTCACCGTGGAGTTGGTCCGGAGTCTGGCCCAGCGGGCTCGGGACATCTTGGATGACCTCGATTACGGGAATATCGTGGTTGAAGACGCCAACGAGACCTTGGGCTGTCCTTGGCGGGGGCCCTACGACGCGATCGTGGTTTCCGCCGCCGCGCCTTCTCTGTCCTCTGCGTTGATCAACCAGCTAGCTGTCGGCGGTCGGATGGTGGTTCCGGTGGGCGACCGCCGGCAGCAGGAATTGGTCTGTGTCCTGCGCACCGGAGAGGGAGTCTCCCTGCGGATGCTCGGCCCCTGCCGCTTCGTTCCGTTGATCGGCCGGGAGGCCTTTCCCACTTCCTTCTAGCTGCCCGTCTTCGGTTTAGGTCTGCCTCTTCTCGGCGCGTCCCTGCACGGTTAATATACCCATCTATCATGCTGGAGCTAAACGCCGAACTGTCCCGGTCGCTGGACCAGGCCGCCGAGCTCATATTGCGTTCCAATCATTTGGTGGCGCTGGCCGGCGCCGGGCTTTCCGTGGAGAGTGGCATCCCGCCCTTTCGCGGGCCCGGCGGACTCTGGACCAAGTACGGCGAGCCAACCAATCTCTCCTACCGGGAATTCATCCGAGACCCCCGGGAGTGGTGGGAGGCCCGGTTCCGCAATGAAGACCGCCCCGGCGACCCGGTCTACGAACTCAAGGTGGCGGTGGACCAAGCCCAGCCCAATCCGGGCCATCACGCACTTGTTGAGATGGAGCGGTTGGGAATCTTGAAGTGCGTGGTGACCCAGAACGTGGACGATCTGCACCGGGAAGCGGGCAGCCGGTCGTTGTTGGAGATCCACGGCAACCGGACCTGGCTCCGGTGCGTTGGCTGCGGCGCCCGACAACCCAGGGACGGCTACCATTTCGATAGCCTGCCCCCCAGGTGCACCGGATGCGGCGGCGTGATCAAGATGGACACCGTGATGTTTGGCGAACCCATCCCCGAGGACGTGCTGTTGGCTTGCCGAGAGCAGGCCGAGGCCTGTGATTGCATGCTGCTGGTGGGGACCTCGGGCACAGTGAACCCGGCGGCGCGCCTCCCGATCGTCGCCAAGGAGAGGGGCGCCGCGCTCATCGAGGTCAACCCCGAGGAGACCGCTCTCACCCCCTGGTGCGACATAACGCTCAAGGGACCCTCGGGAGAACTTTTGCCTCTGCTATTGGAACGGGTCAAGAATGCCGGGCCGGCCGAGCCTGGATGATATAATCCCGGTGCTGGAAAATCGGACTTCCCGTTCGGCCTCTCCGGCCCATTCTTCGCACCGGGAGTGGCCTATTTCCCGGTAGCCCGTTTAATTGGAGACTATCTTGGTGGAACCCATATTGGCCCGCTTCGGACTGGGCGATCCAGAGTGGTTGGACCCCGCCACCGCCGGGGCGATCGTTCTGATCGCCATCTTGGTGGCGTTCGTGCTCCACAAGGTGGTCTTCCCGCTGATCATCCGGTTCACCAAATGGACACCCACCGACCTGGACTCGCGCCTGGTGAGGTCCGCCCGCTGGCCGGTCTCATTAGGCATCCTGGTTCTGGGAGTCTACCTGGCCCTGACCCTTCCACTGGACCTGACCGACACCCAGCAAGGCCGGACCGACACCGTGGCCAAGGTCCTGGTGGTCGTGCTTGGGATATTTTTAGTGGTCGGCCTGCTCTCGAAAACGATCGACTGGTACCTGGAGAACCTGGCCGGCAAAACCCAGGGCATCATCGACGTCAAGCTGTTCCCCCTGATCCGCCGGGTGGC
>JADFNR010000103.1 GCA_022563275.1 Chloroflexota bacterium
ACCTCGCTCAACGAGGAGGCACCGACGCAGGCTCCGCCCACGGTAGGTGGGAAAACCCCAACTACGCCCATCGTTTCCCACGGTGGACCGGTCAAGGACTACGTAAGTCTGGTGGACAATCTGAGAGCGGCGGGAGCGACTGTTGATCCGGCGGGCACAGGGTCTGCGGACTTCTTCGCACCGCAGGGGCAGTTGTTGACTGTGAACGGCGAACGTGTTGAGACGTTCGAATTCGCCAGTGCGGAAGAAGCTGATGCCGCAGCCGGAGGCGTCTCAGCAAACGGGCTCTCAATCGTCACGACTATGGCGGATGGGACGCAAAGGGCCAGTATGGTCGACTGGTTTGTACCACCGCATTTCTACAAGGCTGGCAAACTGATCGTCATATACGTCGGGAGCGACAATGATGTCATCGATGCGCTCCAGGACGCCATGGGACCCCAGTTTGCAGGGGGCGAGGTTTTCACGGTCATTCAGTTCGGTACCCCAGGTTCCGATTTTGCCGGTGGTGTGGCGATAGATGGGGCAGGCAATGTGTACGTGGTGGGGGATATACAACAGGGAGCCCTTCCCGGCCAGACCAGTTTGGGCGGTGCTGACGCCTACCTGCGCAAGTATGACGGCCATGGGAAAGAGATCTGGACACAACAGTTCGGCACCGAAGGTGAGGACCATGCGCTTGGTGTAACAGCAGACGGCGCCGGCAACCTGTACGTGGTGGGCTTAACCCGCGGTGCCTTTCCCGGTTACACCGGTTTGGTGGGTATTGATTACGACGCCTACCTCCGAAAATATGACGGTGACGGGAATGAGCTCTGGACAAGACAGTTCGGCACTCCCCGCACGCACGGCGCTCAGGGTGAGGGCCACCAGGCCGCCTCGGATGTGGCGGTGGACGGTGCAGGCAATGTGTACGTTGTGGGCTCTAGTTCTGGTTCGCTTTCCGGCCAGAGCCGTATCGGACATGGAAGCGACGCCTACCTGCGCAAGTATGACAGCGATGGGAATGAGCTTTGGACGCGCCAGTTTGGCACCCAAGTTTACGCCGAGGCCCATGGTGTGGCGATAGATGACGCAGGCAGCGTGTACGTCGCGGGCTCCACCTCTGGCGCCCTGCCCGGCCAGACCGATATGGGAGAGGGTGACGCCTTCATACGCAAGTATGATGGCGATGGGAATGAGTTGTGGACCCGCCAGTTCGGCAGCCCGGATGGCGACTCCGCCAATGGTGTGGGGATAGACGATGCAGGCAACGTATATGTGGCCGGCTCAGTCTTGGGCGCCCTTCCCGGCCAGACCTATTTGGGAAAGAGTGACGCCTATGTGCGTAAGTATGACGGCAATGGGAATGAACTCTGGACACGCCAGTTCGGCAGCCGAGCCCGCGACCGGGCCCATGGCGTGGTGGCAGATGGTGCAGGCAATCTGTATGTGGTGGGTACGACAAGGCTCTCCCTTCCCGGCCAGAGCAATATGGATCCCGTCGCGGGAGGGTCTGATGTCTTCGTACGCAAGTATGACAGTTTAGGAAGTGAGATCTGGACAAACCAGTTCGGCACCCAGAAAGAGGACCGGGCCGCAGGTTTGGTGGTGGCTGGTGATGGGAGCCTGTACGTCGTGGGCTCCACTGAAGGCGCCTTCGCCGGTCAGACTAGTTCTGGGTCGTACGACACATTTGTTTTGAAGATGCCCGATGCCCCGCTGCCCGCGATGACGCCGACTATACCCGTCGTCACGCCTACGAGCAACCTCACCCCGGTCCAGCGGCTGGCTTCAAGGCTTTCTGTTATGACATTGGTCGTCGCCTTCTCCGAAGATGGGCATGGCCCCTGGGATAATTTCCTCCCTTGCGTCCGCCGGGGCGTGATCAACTACTACAACACCGATGGCGGCCGACACGCCACCTTCAGCGGCTGTGATCTGGGGGACGGAATCATTGTCAACGGGAGCGGCGAATTAAAACCGGTATTACTAGAGCGCTCCAGAGAAACCGGGAAAGATAGGATTACCATCTCAAAGATCATCTGGGAAGGAGATCTGACGGCTGTTATAGATGGTGAGACAGAGATCCAGATCAACGAATTCGCATTAGCTTCCGTATTGATGCAGATCAATCAAGGCAAGGGAAGGGAACTTAGCAGATTGCACCTCGATTCCATGACGGTAATGTTTCTGGGAGAAACGATGACGGTGGACGATGCCACCCTGATCTCTCAACTATTCGACACTTCCGCCATGGACATTGATTCGATCCCCAATCCCTCTAAGTCATTGTCGGCTCTGACGGAATCGGACATGAAGCGGCTCGTCTATGACCAAGGACTATTTTTGTCTCGGTTTCTCCTCAACGAAGTAATAGAGAGCCAAAGGGGAAACCACACCCATGATTACCCCTGTGGCGCCAGCGCTGTTACTCAAAATGTGGAAGACCAGACCACGCGTATCGACAACACCTGGAACAGTTGTGATCTGAACAGCAGCGGCATGTTTATGGATGGGTCTTTCAGCCTGGAGGGAAATTTCGATGATGAGGAACTGTTTTCGATGACCATCGAGGGAACTCTGACGATAGGCGGAGGTATTCCTAAAGTCACCATTAGAAGACTGGAATGGTCACTCGAAGGATATAAATCGTTTTCAGCCCAGGTCCGCATCTTTGGAAAGATCTACGGGGAGGTCGATGAGCGAACATTCAGCTTCGATCTGATCGTCGATGATTAAACTGCGCCTCGCCAGCGAAATCGTAGGTCGCCACCGGAATTTATCGCCCCGTTAGCGCATTGTTATCCATGGAGGAAAGTCCATGAAACGCTTATTCACCATCGCGGCGCTCACGGTCTCGCTGCTGACTCTGCTTGCGGCCTGCGGTGGGGAAGCGACGCCAGAGGCCACTGAGCCTGTGCCCACGGCGACATTCGCCCCTACGCCCACTATCACGGTCATTCAGTTCGGTACCCCAGATTCCGATTTTGCCGGTGGTGTGGCGATGGATGGGGCAGGCAATGTGTACGTGGTGGGGGATGTACAACGGGGAGCCCTTCCCGGCCAGACCAGTTTGGGCGATGCTGACGCCTACCTGCGCAAGTATGACGGCCATGGGAAAGAGATCTGGACGCAACAGTTCGGCACCGAAACTGAGGACCATGCGACTGGTGTGACGGCAGACGGCGCCGGCAACCTGTACGTGGTGGGCTCAACCCGCGGTGCCTTTCCCGGTTACACCGGTTTGGTGGGTATTGATTATGACGCCTACCTCCGAAAATATGACAATGATGGGAATGTGCTCTGGACACGACAGTTCGGCACTCCCCGCCGGCCCGGCGCTGAAGGTGAGGACCTGGCCTCGGATGTGGCGGTAGACGGTGCGGGTAACGTGTACGTGGTGGGCTATACCCTTGGCTCTCTTCCCGGCGAGGCCGATCTGGGCGCGGATGATCTCTACCTGCGGAAGTATGACAGCGATGGGAATGAGCTCTGGGTACGGCGGTCCAGCAGCCAAGTACCCGATAGGGCCAATGGCGTGGCGACCGATGGGGCCGGCAACGTCTACGTCGTAGGGGATATACAGCTAGGAGGCGTCCCCGGCCGGCCCGGCGCGGGAGAGGGCGATGCCTACCTACGTAAGCATGATGGCGAAGGCAACGAGTTGTGGACCCGCCGGTTCGGCAGCCAGAGCGGTCCTTCCGCCAAGGGTGTAGCGGTGGATGGTGAAGGCAACGTGTATGTGGTCGGCTCAGTCTTGGGCGCCCTTCCCGGCCAGACCCATTTGGGAAAGAGTGACGCCTATGTGCGTAAGTATGACGGCAATGGGCAAGAGCTCTGGACACGACAGTTCGGTAGCCGAGGCGGCGACCTAGCCAATGTCGTGGTGGTAGGCGGTGCGGGCGATCTATATGTGGTAGGCACCACCAAACTATCCCTTCCCGGCCAGAGCAATATGGATCCCGTCGCGGGAGGGTCTGATGTCTTCATACGCAAGTATGACAGTTTAGGAAGTGAGATCTGGACAAACCAGTTCGGCACCCAGAAAGGGGATGTGGTCGCAGGTTTGGTGGTGGCTGGTGAGGGGAGCCTGTACGTCGTGGGCTCCACTGAAGGCGCCTTCGCCGGTCAGACTAGTTCGGGGTCGTACGACACGTTTGTTTTGAAGATGCCCGATGCCCCGTTGCCCGCTATGACGTCCACTATACCCGTCGTCACGCCTACGAGCAGCCTCACCCCGGTTCAGCGGCTGGCTTCAAGGCTTTCTATTATGACGTTGGCCGTTGCCTTAGCTGAATATGGAGATGGTGGCTTCGATATCTCCCTCCCCTGCGTCCGGCGAGGCGTGATCAACTACTACAACACCGATACCGGGCGGTACGCCATTTTCAGCAGCTGTGATCTTGGGGATGGGATTGTTGTTGAAGGGAGTGGTGAACTGAAGACGGTCCTGCTAGTTCGCTCCAGAGGAACCACAGCGGATGCGGTGACAATCTCCAGAATTATCTGGGAAGGAGAGCTGACGGCTGTCATAGATGGCGATACAGAAGTCCAGATCGACGAATTTGCCATAGCTTCTGTTGAAATGCAGCTCAATCACGGCGCCGGAAGAATCTCTGAAATATTGAAACTAGATTCGATGACAGTGATGTTGCTGGGAGAAACGGTGAAGGTGGACGATGAGACCCTGATCTCTCGGGTATTCGACACGTCCGCCATGGACATTGATTCGATTCCCAATCCCTCCAAGTCACTGTCGGCCCTGACGGAATCGGACATGAAGAGACTCGTCTATGACCAATTATCCTTTCTGGTCATTTTTCTCATTAACGAAGCTGTGGAGAATCAAAGGGGAAACCACACCCATGAGTACCCCTGCGGCGCCAGCGCTATTACTCACAACCTGGAAGATCAGACCACACGCATCGACAGCACCTGGAACAACTGTGATCTGAACAGCAGCGGCATGTTTATGGATGGGACTTTCAGCCTGGAGGGCAATTTCCGTAAAGAGCTTCTGGAACTAACCATCGAGGGAGATCTGACCATCGGCGGCGGTATTCCCAAAATCATGATAAGAAAACTGGAATCGTCTTTTGAAGAGGCAAAACCATCTCCGGCCCAGTTTCGCATCTCGGGAAAGATCTACGGGGAGGTCGATGAGCGAGCATTCAGCTTTGATCTAATCGTCGATGATTAAACGGCGCCTCGCCCACGAAATCACAGGCCGCCGCCGGTATTTATCGCCCCGTTAGCACACTGTTATTAATGTGGGAACCACCATGAAACGCTTATTCACCATCGCGGCGCTCACGGTCTCGCTGCTGACTCTGTTTGCAGCACTCGAGCAAGCTGATGGAACAAAACAAGGCTCGGCTCCGTCTATATATACAGAGCAGTGATACAAGATCCAAGCGATCGTCGGAAATGCCAAGAACGGCGAGAAAGGAGTTAGCAATGGCAATCGGAATCAGAGGATTCGCGGCAATCATTGCAGTGGCAGCGTTGATGGTGATCGGCGTAGCGTGTGGAAATGGAGCTGAACCGACTTCGCTCAACGAGGAGGCACCGACGCAAGCTCCGCCCACGGTAGGTGGGAAAACCCCAATGGTCGTCAACGGCGCAACAAAAGCCTCCTTCCACACGCCCGAAGGCCCGGTCGAGCTAAGTTTGAGCGCCACGCCGGTGGCTGGCGAACCGCTCACTGTGCGCCTCGTCGCCGAGCTGACCGGCGGTCCCGACAACAACCGCGAGCTGTACTGTCCGGGCCAGGAGTGGCAGTTCGGCGACGGCATGGGCATGGCGACCAGCGCATCCTGCATGGTCTGGACGCCGAGCTCCACAATACAAAGGCGCTTCGAGCAGACCTACACATACGAGAAGGCCGGCACCTACGAGGTCACGTTCACCTACGGCCCCGCCGGTCCGATAACGACAACGGTGGAGGTCCGGTAGCCTCGCGATACCCCCCGGTCCGCGGGAGCGAGACCTCCCACCTTCCCCGGCGGGCACGGTGTCTGCGGACTACTTCGCACCGCAGGGGCAGGTGTTGACTGTGAACGGCGAGGACATCCAGGCGTTCGAATTTGGCAGTGCGGAAGAAGCTGATGCCGCAGCCGGAGGCGTCTCAGCAACCGGCAGCTCAATCGTCACGACTATGGCGGATGGGACGCAAAAGGCCAGTATGATCACATGGGTCGAACCACCGCATTTCTATAAGGCCGGCAAACTGATCGTCCTATACGTCGGGTGCGACGGTGATGTTATCGACGCACTCCAGGAGACCATGGGACCCCAATTCGCGGGGGGCGCGGGCGTGTCGCGGTGCCCCGACCAGACTCCGCCAACTACGCCCATTGTTTCCCACGGTGGACCCGTCAAGGACTACGTAAGTCTGGTGGACAATCTGAGAGCGGCGGGAGCGACTGTTGATCCGGCGGGCACTGTATCGCGGCCATTTTTCGCACCGCAGGCCCAGGCGCCGGCTCCCATCAGTCCAAACTAACCAGGCAGGCTTCCGAAGCAATGCTTTGGGATTCTTCCCCAACGATTAATCGGCTTGATATGGCCTCGGTTAACAGCGAGGCCATTTCTGTTGTGATGCCGTAAGCGAACCCGGGCATTCACGGTCCTATCACTGCTGCCAGACACAGTTTTGACATGCCGTCCTACCAAAGTATGAGTCATCGTAGACCCTTATACCCATCCTGCCATGGGACTTTCGGGGACGGGAAAACCATCTTTCCAGTGGATGGCAGCGACTGCCCCCAGCCCTAAGGTAGGTACCACGGGAAACCAAAATTGTTCTGGCTCGGGGTAATCATGAACAACATCACCGAACAGGAATATCGAGTAACCAAAAGCGAAACCGAAGATAACCTGACTTTTACCGGCCGTATCGCATCTTGGAGCGCGCACCACCGTTGGTGGGTGATCGCGGCTTCAGTGCTGGTGCTGGTCCTGGCCATGTTCGTATCGAGCACCGTTGAGACGAACCTGGTGGATGACAATGCGATAGGGGTAGGCGAGTCGGGCGAGGCGATCCGGCTCCTGGACGAGCGGTTCGATGATGGCGGGGCGCCCACCGAGCAGCTGGTCTTCAGCAACCCAGCGCTAGATGTTGACGCCCCGGCTTACCGGGCGACGGTGGAGCAGTTGGTCCAGGAACTCAGGGCCATGCCCGAGGTCTCCGCCGTCGTCAGCTACTACGAGGTAGGCGACCCGCGGCTGGTCTCGGCGGACCGGCATGTGCTGCGGGCCCAAGTGGAGCTTGCAGACTCCGATGACGGCCAGATCGGCGCGGTCCTCGAGACCATCTACGCCGCCCGCACCGAGGCCAACGCCGGCGGCTTCTACATCGGGATGGCCGGCGACCTCTCCGTGCTCAAGCAGAAAGAGGACCTGGCAGATGAGGACTTGGGCCGTGTCTTCATAGTCACGTTGATTCTCGCTCTGGTCATCATGCTGCTGGTCTTTCGGGCCGTGGTAGCCGCATTGATTCCCCTGATACTGGCCGTGGGAGCCATCATTACCGCCATGGGGATGGCTGCCCTGGTGAGCCAGGCGTACGCACTGGGTGAAGGGTACGAAGTGCTGATCAGCATGTTGGGTCTTGCCGTCGGCATCGACTACTCACTGTTTATCATCAGCCGGTTCCGTTACGAGCGGCAGGCCGGAAGGGAAAAGCTGGAGGCCATAACCGTCGCCAGCAATACCACCGGCCGGGCGGTCTTCTACGCCGGCGTCACGGTGATGCTCTCCTTGGCTGGTCTGGCCCTGACCAACAACCCCGTGTTCATCTCCATCGGCGTGGGCGTAAACCTAGTGGTGTTCATCTCCATCGTCGGCTCCCTCACCTTCCTTCCGGCAGTCCTTTCCGTGCTGGGCGACAACGTGAACCGGCTGCGGGTCCCATTCTTGGGACGGGCCAATGGCAACGGGGGCCTTTGGAGTTCTATCACGAAAAAGGTCCTGGACCGCCCATTGGCGTTTGCCGCCGTGACCGCGGCTGGGCTCATCGCCCTGGCCCTGCCGGTGAGCACCATTGACCTGGCCTTCCCGACCGGCTCCCGAGGGCTTCATGACGCCGTGGATGCCAAGCAGGCCGTGGTGCTCTTGGAGGAGCACTTCAGCGGCGGCCTCGCCACTCCCGCGATGGTCGTCGTGGACGCGCCTGACGTGACAGCTCCCGAGGTCCAGGCGTCGGTGGCCGGGCTCATCGAGCGGGTCGGTCAGGACGACGCCTTCGTCGGCCCCTTCGAGACCGTTGTGAACCGCGCGGGGGACCTGCTCTTCGTCCGGGTCGCGCTTTCCGGGGACCGGAAAACCGCGGAGCGGGGCGTGGAGCTCCTCCGGGACGAGGTCGTCCCCGATGCCTTCGCCGGCAGCGGAGCCCAGGCTTATGTTACTGGCATGACTGCGTTCAGCATGGACTTCAGCGACAGCATGTACAAGTCGTTGCCCTACGTCTTCGGCTTCGTGCTGGGCCTCGCCTTCCTGTTGCTGCTGGTCATGTTCCGGTCCATCGTGATTCCAGTGAAGGCGATCGTCTTGAACCTCCTCTCCGTGGCCGCGGCCTACGGAGTGGTGGTGATGGTCTTCCAGTGGGGCTGGGGGGTCAGCCTGTTGGGTTCCGAGGCCCCGGGAGTGATCGCGCCATGGTTGCCGCTTATCCTCTTCGCCATCTTGTTTGGCCTTTCCATGGACTACCACATGCTATTACTGAACAGGATAAAAGAGGCCTACGACGAGGGGCGCGGGAACGATGCGTCTGTGGCCGAGGGAATCAGACTGACCGCGGGACAGATCACCAGCGCCGCCGCCATCATGGTCGGTGTCTTCGGTACCTTCGCCCTCATGCGGGACGTGGAAGGGCAAATGTTCGGTTTGGGTCTGGGAGTGGCGGTTTTCATCGACGCCACGATCATCCGCTCGGTGCTTCTTCCCGCTTCGATGAAGCTGCTGGGGGACCGGAACTGGTACCTGCCTTCTTGGTTGGAATGGCTCCCCAAGGTGGGCTCTTCTGAGTCCGGCCAGGAACGCCAAGCCACCATAGAGGCTGTTCCAGCCATGGCGGACGACTAGCACCCCTCTGGCCGCCCGTCCATTCCCTGACTAAGGCTCCTGGTCTGAGACTAGGAGCCTTAGTTTCTTATTCCGTGACGGTGGTAAAAAATGGTCGACGCCAACCGGCCGCGATGGTGCGTCAATTGGCTGATGCTGTGATTTGCGTGTTCTGCCGCGTGCCGAGTCACCGGCACCGTTAGCCCATGTTTAACGTGGAGTTCGAAACTCCCCATCTCCACGTCCAGCTTCCAGTTCCACAGACATAATTTTGCCTTCGCTGTCCTACTAAAGTACGAGTCATCGTAGACCGTTATGCCCATCGCGCCATGGGACTTTCGGGGTCGGGAAAATCACCTTTCCAGCGGATGGCAAGAAGTGCTTCCAGCCCTACAGTATGCCCAAGGGACACTTAAATCTGCTCCCTGAATCCGCTCAATGTAGGGGTCATCATGAGCTATATCACCAGACAAGAAAATCGGATAACCAAAGCCGAATACGGTATGGAAGTGGGCATCTCCGCCCTGAATCCCATCGGCAAGATCGCCGCATGGAGCGCGGCCCATCGATGGTGGGTTGTGGCTGCTTTCGTGATGCTTTTCGTATCGACGATGTTCGTTCTAAGCACGGTCGAGACCAAGATACTTGAAGACAATGGCGTCGGCGAGTCAGGAGTGGGGGCGAAATTGGTTGAAGACGGCTTTGATTTGCTCTCCGCCCCAACTGAACAGTTAGTTTTCAGCAACCCATCGCTGGACGTCCGATCACCTGTGTTTCGGTCTACCGTCCAAGCCTTGGTGGACCAGCTCGCGGACCTGTCTGAGGTTGAGTCTGTGGTCAGCTACTACGACACGGACAGCGAAGAGATGGTGTCTGCAGACGGGCACGTCGTTCTCGCCCAGGTAGTCGTCGCGGGCGATTCCGATCTGGCCGATGAGAAGATCGAAGCCATCTTGGATGCGGTTTACGCCGCGAATGCCAGCGAAGCCGGCTTCGAGATAAGCATGGCCGGTATGTCCTCCATCTCCTACGAAGTGGGAAAGATCGACGAAGAAGACTTCGCCTCAATGATCATAATCACCATGGTCTTGGTCGTTTCCCTGATGCTGATCGCCTTTCGCGGGGTCGTGGCGGCAATCATACCGCTGGTACTGGCGATAGGCTCGATCTTCGTGGCTCTAGGCTTGGCGGCTCTGGTCAGCCAGGTATTCCCGATGATTGAATTTCTAGCCCAGGTTGTCCTCCTGATGGGCATGGCGGTGGGCGTCGATTACTCCCTGTTTATCGTCAGCCGCTACCGGACCGAGCGCAAAGCCGGCAGGCAGAAGATGGACGCGATCGCATCCGCCAGCAACACCACCGGCCGGGCGGTTTTCTACGCCGGAGTCACCGTGCTGCTCTCGTTGGCAGGGCTGATATTCACCGGCAGCGACATATTCATCTCCATGTCCATCGGTGTCATCATCGTGGTGATCGTAGCCTTGGTGGCGTCCCTCACCCTGCTACCTGCGATGTTGGCAATCCTGGGCGATAAGGTAGACGCACTCCGATTGCCCTTCATCGGACGGGACAACGGCGATGGCGGTGGAATCTGGGCTGCCCTGACTAGCCGAGTCCTCGCTAAGCCCGCCATATTTGCCGCCGTAACCACCGCCGTTTTGGTTGCAGTAGCCATCCCGGCATTTACTCTGGACCTGAGTTTCGCTCGCGGTTCGGACGCTTTCCACGACGCGGTACAAGGTAAAAGGGCCTTGCAGCTTCTAGAGGAAAATTTCTCCGCTGGCCTGGCCGCGCCGGCGTACGTGGTAGTCGAAGCTTCAGACATCAATTCTCCGGCGATCCAAGACTCAGTTGAAAGCATGATTCAAGCGCTGGCCCAGAACGATGCGTTCACTCCTCCTTTCAATGTGGTTAAGAACGAAGCTGGAAACCTGCTGTACGTCGAAGTGCCGATCGCGGCCGCGGTTGATGAAGGGGAGGCGGAAGCGGCGGTTCGCTTCCTGCGCTCGGATATCGTTGCCCAGGCGTTCGCCGGCACCTCAGCCAACACCTACGTCAGCGGACAAACCGCCGGAAGCATGGATTTCACGGACCAGATGGTCGGCTCCGCGCCCTACGTTTTCGGGTTCGTCTTGGGACTGGCCTTCCTGCTGCTCTTGGTGATGTTCCGGTCCATAGTCATCCCGATCAAGGCCATCGGATTGAACCTCCTTTCAGTGGGAGCAGCTTACGGCATCGTGGTGATGGTGTTCCAATGGGGCTGGGGAATCAGCCTGCTGGGTTCGCAATCAACCGGCGTCATCGAACCCTGGCTGCCCATGTTCCTCTTCGCAATCCTGTTCGGACTCTCCATGGACTACCACATGCTCCTTCTGAACCGGATCAAAGAAGCCTACGACGAAGGGTATTCAAATGAGGAATCCGTTGCCCGAGGCATCAGGTTTACGGCGGGACAGATCACTGCCGCCGCCGCCGTCATGGTGGGCGTGTTCGGCACCTTCGCCCTGAGCCGCGGGTTGGGAGTGCAGCAGATGGGACTGGGCCTGGGTGTGGCCGTCCTCATCGATGCGACGATAATCCGTTCTATCCTGCTCCCGGCCTCCATGAAACTTCTGGGAGACCGCAACTGGTACCTGCCTTCTTGGCTCGAATGGCTCCCCGACATGAGTTCGTCCGAGTCCGGCAAGGAACGCCAGGTTGCGACTGAGGCTGTTGCAGCCATGGCGGACGACTAGCACCCCTCTGGCCGCCCGCCAAACCGGAACATGGACTCCTGGGTTGAAGCCAGGAGCCCATGTTCCCAGCGGCAGTCCGTGTGTGTGCACCAAAGGTGTGTAACGGATTTTGGGAAGAAATCACTTCAAAAATCAAAGTAGACGGAGGCTGAAAGATGGGAACCGTCGGAAAAACAATGTCCAAGGAGAGCCCTGGCGCGTTCGAACGCGAACGAGACGCCGCTACAATCCGTTACCTTGAGGAAATCGGCGTATCCAGCGGGTGGCGATGCCTTGAGGTAGGGGGCGGTGAAGGGACCATTGCAGAATGGCTGTGCCAACGAGTCGGGACCGCCGGGCATGTGGTGGCTACCGACTTGGATACGCGGTCATTGGAAGCCATCGTTTCACCAAATATCGAGGTGCGCCGTCACGACATCGTGAACGATGACCTCGAGATTGATCGTTACGACTTGGTCCACGCCCGATACGTCTTGCTCCATCTCAAAGAAAAAGAATGGGAAGTCGTATTGAAGAAATTAGTTGATTCGTTGAAGCCTGGAGGGTGGCTGTTCATCGAGGACCCTGACCTCGATGAAATGAAGTGCGACGCGGCAACTGACGATGTAGACCGAGCCATAATCGGTCGGCATTTCGACGCGGTCAAGCAGATGATGAGCAATTTCGGCATGGACATGAATTTTGGAAGCAACACATTAAAAGCGTTTAAAGACAACGGACTAGAATCTTTGAAATCTGAGAGCATTTCTCAAGTGGTCTTCGGCGGAAGTCAAA